>NZ_JAAKEA010000001.1:0-191274 GCF_011038935.1 Adlercreutzia sp. ZJ138
CATGGTCGTCTTTGCCATGCAGGGCGATTATGGGAGTGTTCAACAATTAGCGCTCGCGTGCTCAGGAATGAGCGTCATGCTGCTCAGTATATTGCGGAACAGCGCTCAGGAATTGGCGTAGGAATCACCTTTGGAAATCGCTTGCAATACCGCGCCGTCAATTTGAATGCTCAGCATGCACGCATCAATGTCAATGCCTGCTTTGCTCAAAAGCTCTTCGATCAACAGATTCAATCTCCGACGCCTCTTTTGGTAAACCACATTGAGGGGCTTTTCTTTCTCGGCAAGCAGCATCTGCTTGTAATAGCCCACCAAAACAGTGTTGTCATCAGGAAGGCACGTTCTTATGAGAAGGTCAACAATTCGTTCCCTGATCTCTTCCGCATGCATCTTCTCAACCTCAAGGACCACCTCTTCCGACTGTTTGAGCATGAGGTTCACAATGTAGTTGGCACCTTCGTGCAAAAGCCGATCGATGGAGCTGAAGTAGTGCGGTATCTGCGATCGAGGAATTCGCGCCAACTTAGCAACGCTATCGTACGTCACATTGGCAGGCCCTTCCTTAAGCATGATGTCAGCAGCGGTCAAGATAATGGTTGTCCGCATGATCTGCTCTTTGAGGTATTCTGGAGCTGAAGATGACGTACTCATAGACTCCCGCTATCCTGAAATTACGTGGCTAACAAAAGCACTGAGCTTCCTTGCGGTTAAGCCGCTGGTGCCGCTGCGGGATAGGGGTAAACTGCAGCGGCACCAGGAGAGGAACCATAGAGCTGCCGTGGGGGGCATGAAATGGGGAAACTCGGCAGCTCCATGCGGAGGATTAGCTGGAGACTTCTTCGTCAGGCAAAGGCGTTCCGTTCTTCATCAGATACCACACACCGTAGTTCGGCCGAGGCGACGAGACTACCTTAGGCTTGCGATCCATGATGTTCTTTCGAACCATGAATGCCAGCAGCGCTGCACCGACGCACCCAATGAACAGGATCGCGAATATGCACTGCAATCCGTATGCAGTAACGTACTGAAAGAGCTCTTGGCCTATAGCGAATCCAGAGCCTATTACCAACGCAATAATGGCACCTGCAAGAATTGCAGCCTTACACCAACAGATTCCACCACCCGGGCTTACCATCTTCTTCTCCTTATCGGTAGCAGTCGTTAACGGGCGCTCTCGAGCTTTGGTGTTGATTTTGACGTCAGTAACCAACGAACTAAGCGGCATTCTATCAAGGCCGATCTGTATTTTCAATAATCGCGATTAGTTCATCAATTATTCATTTTGGTGCAACTGCAGGATCTTTTATATCACTTGCACAACTATTTGAAGTCATACCGTGCCATAGTAATATTCGGGCTATTACCATGAACCGTTTAACACCACTTTTTTGAAATTCCCCTTCAAGGGGCTTAGGTAGGTGTACCCTAATAGCGGGTTAGTTACTGATTTTGAGACTCATTCGATTGTCTTGCCACAACCTTTACGAGACATAGTCTTCGCAAATGGAAACAAGGCTGGGAAGATCTTCAACAATCGCAGTCCAAACGAAATAGAAATCAAAGCCGCCATACGGATGAGCGATCTTACTGCGCATTTTAGCAACTTCATCCCATGGATAAGACGGATTGATCGCTTTAAATGCATCCTTATGATTGCTCACAAGCTCGCAAATACGCAAAAGCGGCATAGTAAGCAGATCTTGATGAAAAGGAGATTTTGAAAAGAGTTCCTCGTCGATTCGCTCACTTTTTATCCTGCTGTCAATCATGCGGGCATTAATCAAAACTTCTTGTACTAGAAACGGACTGATATCGCTTCTGTCATCCATAGATAGACACCTTATCCCGCTCAAACGATTCACGTACAAAGGGATAGAGCCTATCGGCTCCACATATGATATCGACGTCACACCCGAGCTTTTTCTCAAGATCAAGATACAGCCCGCCGAGAGCGAACCCGAGGGGCTTCTCAAGCTCGATTACAAGATCGACATCCGATTCGGCACAGGCATCACCCCTTGCGTAACTTCCAAAGAGATGGGCGCGTCGAACGCCGTACTTCGGAGCCACCTGAGCCACTGCAGTAGTTATGTCATCACGTGTAAGCAAACAAACTCCCCGAAGAACAGCACTTACTTTGTGCCCATTCTAGCATAGACCCAGCAAGTAACCGTAACAGTCACGCTGGCATTCTGCCCCAGCACTGTCGAAAACTCAATGCTGCCGGAGCGAAACGACGTACCCACTAGAGTGTACCAAAGACCAGAGTCTCCCCCTGACACATGCACCCCACATATACGAAACAGCCCACAAGGACACCGTTGGCACTCGGCTAAAAAGCAGCATCCAACCAGAGACAATTCACGCCGTTAGCGGTGCAGAGGGATTGAAGCTTTTTGTCGACAGTGAAGAGAGTGGCACCCAAACGGCGTGCCAACACGAAGTAGAACAGATCATAGGACGAATGACCGAGCCTGACCGACTCAGTCATAGCTTCAACCCAAAGATTGCCATCGTCGTAGAAATCATCAACAAGAGCGATAGCGTCCCGCCCGCAATCAATTGTCTCTTCAGGCGTCAGGTGTTCTCCGCTCACGTATTTCGTAAGTGCATGCGTGACCTCGGTAACGAGCAGCGTTGGCGCTGCGATTCGCTCGTCTTTCAAGCGCAGTATCTCGAGCGCTTCGCCGTATTCCGTTCCCATAACCATGGCGAGAGCGGCATTCGCATCCAGCACAATCATCGTTTTTCTCCTGCTACGTCTGCAGCGAGTTCATCAAATCGCGCATCGCGTTCCGTGCGAGCCTCGGCAAGCATGGTGGACGGTTCGGGAAGAGTGCCGCGAAGCTTGCTTTGTCGCTCGCGGGCTCGTCGGAATATTTCTTCACGCCTGGCATTGCGGGCCTCGCGCTCTACGGAAGACTCTATAGTAAACAACCCTTGTCGCTCGGAGGTACGCTGCACCTGGTCGCACCCACGAATCGCTTGCTCAACCGAAGCGACGGTTTGTTGCGCGATGCTTCTATGATTACGGGCTGCGAAAACACGCAATTCCTCGTAAAGGTCTTCAGGAAATTCCCTCACTTGCAAGGCCGGCATACTACACTCCTTATAATGCATGCGTTTTGCATGTATTATACCCACCATAAACGAGAGCACAAGACCTTATCCGCCTTATCGAGGAGGCGTACTTTGGGGTTAGTTGCAGTAAAGCGAATCGTTGATGTGTCTCTCCACAACGCAGGTGGCCGACTCCCTTGGGTTTTCTCCTTTGGAAATCGCTTGCAATACCGCTCCGTCAATTTGAATGCTCAGCATGCACGCATCAATGATAATGTCTGTTTTGCTCAAAAGCTCTTCGATCAACAGGTTCAATCTCCGACGCCTCTTTTGGTAAACCACATTGAGAGGCTTCTCTTTCTCGGCAAGCAGCATCTGCTTGTAATAGCCCACCAAAACAGTGTTGTCATCAGGAAGGCACGTTCTTATGAGAAGGTCAACGATTCGCTCCCTGATCTCTTCCGCATGCATCTTCTCAGCCTCGAGAACCACCTCTTCCGATTGTTTGAGCATGAGGTTCACAATGGAGTTGGCACCTTCGTGCAAAAGCCGATCGATGGAGCTGAAGTAGTGCGGTATCTGCGATCGAGGAATTCGCGCCAACTTAGCAACGCTGTCGTACGTTACTGCGGCAGACCCTTCCCTGAGCAAAATGTCAGTAGCGGTTAAAACGATGGACGCCCGCATGATCTGCTCTTTGAGGTATTTTGGAGCTGAAGATGACGTGCTCATAGACTCTCGCTATCCTGAAATTGCTTGGTTAACAAAAGTACTGAGTCTTCTTGTGGTTATGTGAGTGGTGCCGCTGCGGGATAAGGGAAAACTGCAGCGGCACCAGGAGAGAGGAACCATTGGGTTTCCGTGGGGGATACAGAATGGGGAACCACGGGAACCCAAGGCGAAAAGTTATCGAGGAACTTCTTCGGCAGGCAAAGGCGTCCCGTTCTTCATCAGATACCACACACCGTAGTTCGGCCGAGGCGACGAAACCGTCCTGCGATCCATAATGTTCTTCCGAACCATGAAAATCAGCAGCACCGCGCCGACGTACCCGTTCAGAACGTACACGACATTCACGAGCATGCGATACGGAACGAACAGGCCAATGACAAGGCCCGAAACACCGAGCACAACTGCAAGAATGCGGAACTTTCGAGTCCCCTCCTTCGCGAAGCGAGCAACGGGGTTATACAGCAAGGGCACTGCGGTTGCGCATATACCGACGAACACCACGACGGCATATACAACCGAAAGGGCGGGGTTTAGGCTTTCCGCAAGAATGAGGTTGGGTATAGCTGCATTCCACACGTAATTGGTGCCATCAGTGGTGTTGATGTTAGCAATCTGAGCTAGAACGATTATCAGGATAGCTGCGCAAATAGTCACCGTTGCAATGATAATGCCAGCCTTCAGGTTCTTAAGCTCGTTCTTCGCGCCCAGCAAAGTAGTGAAGCTCGAGAACCACAGCAAGACAAAGCCAGCATAGGATAACCCGGACATCAGCCAGTTTCCACCGGCTTTAGTAACAGTCTGGCCCGCCTCCGCTCCCTGATAGGTGCCGCTCGCGATGGTTTCAAGACCCTCAGATATATGAGGCCAGCCCACAATAAGCACAGCAATACCCACAACAACGAAGAAGCCTATCTTGATAGGTCCGATCACGCCGATAATGTTGACAAGTTTGTTTAACCCTGCCGCCACAACCAGAATAACCAATCCAGCAAGCAGGACACCGCCAACCCATTCGGGGATACCGAACCCCTGATGCAGCGTAGATGCCGCACCTCCAACCATAACAAAGAAGGACATGTAGCAGAACAAGGTCGAGTAATAATCGAATGCGGTGCCGATAGTCTTTCCGCAGAAATACTTGAACACATCGTTGCCAACTTCGTAACGCTGCTCAGTGCCTACTTTGGCGAAATTGAAGTTGTAGTAAATGAACAGGATCGCGAACACAGCGATTGCAAATACGCACTGCAATCCATATGCAGTAAAGTACTGAAAAAGCTCTTGGCCTGTAGCGAATCCAGAACCTATCACCAACGCAATGATGGCGCCTGCAAGAATTGCAGCTTTGCGCCAGCAGATTCCACCACCCGGGCTTGCCATTTTTTCCTCCTTGTCGGTAACAATCAGTAACGGGCGCTCGCGAGTTTTGGTGTTGATTTTGACGTCAGTAACAACGAACCTAACGGCATTCTATCAAGGTCGCTCTGAATTTTCTATAATCGCGATTAGTTCACTGATTATTCATTTTAGTGCAGATGCATAAAAGTCTGCATTTTTTGTCCAAGAAAGAGGTGAAGCACCAGGTTATAGCCGATATTAGAAGAAACTGCTTGAACTAATTGGAAACACTATCGTGATAACTTTACCATGTTCATTAAATCTTGTACATGAATTGGAACACATCTTCACGCTGGATGATTACCTGCATGCCTAGCTTCTCGCCGGCTTCTTCGAGACGTTCCTGCACGGTATTAAAATCGGCGACGTCGGTGTTCAGCGTAGTGAGCATGGTCATGCTAAAGATGTCATCAAGAACGGTTTGGCTGATGTCGTCGATGTTCGCATCACATTCAGCCAACACCGTAGAAATAGCCGCAACCACGCCGCTACGGTCTTTCCCCAAAACAGATATAACACACTTCATTGGAAGGTCCTTTCACGAGGTTTTCCGCATTGTAATACAGAAGCGGCCAGCTACACGTGCGACCCAGCCGCGACCACACCATCAAGCGAACACTACGGACGAAAGATCAGCTGTAGCGCTTCTTGCCGCGTATTCTGACTACGCTCGAACACACCGCGCACTGCGCTGGTGGTTGTGCTGCTGCCTGGCTTTTTCACGCCACGCATGCTCATACACATGTGCTCAGCCTCGAGCACAACGATCACACCTTGGGGGTGCAGTTGCTCGATGAGCGTATCAGCAATTTGGCTGGTTAAACGTTCCTGCACCTGCGGGCGGCGCGCGTATACGTCAACCAGGCGTGCAAGCTTCGACAGCCCGCAAATGCGCCCATCAGCCGCAGGAATGTATGCAACGTGTGCTTTGCCGAAAAACGGCACCAGATGATGCTCACACATCGAGTAGAAAGGGATGTCGCGAACAAGCACCATTTCCTCGTGATGCTCGTCAAACGTCGTTTCGAAATGCACGGCAGGGTCCTGCTCCATGCCGGCAAACACCTCTTCGTACATGCGCGCCACGCGGCCGGGGGTTTTAAGCAACCCTTCGCGATTCGGATCCTCTCCAATTCCTTCAAGAATCAGGCGCACGCCTTGTTCGATCTTTTCCGTATCCACGTAACAAACCCCCACTCAAACGCGCCTGTTCTTACCTGGGACATTCTATACCAAGGTTGCCAACGGCCCCACGGCGTTTCCACTCGGCCCGCCCAACCCTGGTCGGCCATTCCGAGCCACCCGGGTTTCTCGATCGTTTCACTTCCTAAGCGTCAGCGCACGCGACGCGACGCCACTGCGAATCCGATTGCGCCTACGGTCAGCACAAGCATCGTTGCCACGCGCCCAACACTGAGTGACTTGTAACCTACGAGTGTAATACCCACAGCGAACATCACCAATGCTGCACAGATGGCGGCTATCCACCCAAAGTAGGTTCTCATCACCAAGCCCCCTATTGTCGAACTCCACCAACGCACAGCGATGGCGCCGCAACGCGCGACGCCATCGCAATAAGCTCGTATCACGCACCCATAACCAAAGCTGCGATAGCTTTTTGAAAAGCCATCCGACACATCCGGCACCTCAGCAGCTTGAAAGCTGTGTGCTTCCGCAATCGAGCCACCTCGTGAATCACCTAGTAATCCAGCTCGTCGTCGGCCACGCGCCCACGGAACGTGCGATAAATGATTACGTGGTAAATAAGCACCAGCGGCACGCCCACACAAGCAATGCCCGTCATCCACGACAGCGCCAGCTCAGATGATGCCGCAGAGGCAATGGTAATGGAGGCGCCCACGCTATCGGCGGAAGCAACCACCAAGTTGGGGAACATGCTCGCGGCAAGCAGCGCAACTAGGCACACCGCAGCGGCAGATTGCAGCACGAACGACCCGATGTCGCAATTCTTCTTGCCTGCCATGATCGCCGCGACCACAGCAACCACGAACAGAATAGCGAACACCCAGCGCACAACGCCCAGTTGAGCAGCCATTTCAGGCTGCACGATAACCAATGCGTACACCGAAACGGCAACGAACAACACCAGCGCAACAATCTGCAGCGGCGTGCGCAACTTGGCGGCGCGGTCCTGCATGTCAGAGGGCTTCGGAGCTTTCAGTGCCACCCACGATGCACCGGCGGCAAGGCACATAGCCAAACCGAGCAAACCACACAGCAACGTGAACGGCGTGATCAGGCCCAACAGCGGAACACCGCTGTAGTTGCCGGCGGCGTCCATGGGAATGCCTGCGTAGATATTGCCTACCGCAACGCCCAAAAGCAGCGCCGGCAAAAGCGACCCAACCGTGAACAGAACATCCCACAAACGCGCCCATTTGGGATCGTGCGCACGATACTCAAGAGAAACCGCACGAACAATCAAGCCAAACAGCACCAGCATAACCGCCAGGTAAAAGCCCGAAAACGTGGTGGCATACGCCGGAGCGAATGCGGCGAACAGCGCACCGCCCGCTGTAAGTAGCCACACCTCGTTGCCGTCCCACACCGGACCAATAGCCCGGCGCACCACAGCCTTGTCACGCTCGTTTTTCCCCAGCACCGGATACAGCACGCCAGCACCTAAATCAAAACCATCCAGCACGAAGTATCCGGCAATCAAAACGAAGATGAGAATGAACCACAGTATCTGAAGAAACGTCATGGTTACTCACCTTCCTTAGAAGCGTCAGCCTTCTCGACCGCAGGCGCAGAAGCGGTCTTGGTCGCCGGTACAGCAGACACAGTCGCACGCGTCGGCGTCATGTCCTGCGCCGGTGCGACCTCATCGCCCACGGGACCCTTCTGGATAAAGCCCTTCACAATACGAATCCAACCAATCAGCAGGAATGCATAGATGGCAATGAACAGCGCCAGCGTGATAAGCAGCTCAGGAGCCGACACCGATTGAGAAATGGCATCGTTAGTAAGCAGGCTCACGCCGTCAGGACCACTCACGGACGGATACACTACCCATGGCTGACGACCAACCTCGGCGGTAATCCAACCGGTTTGAATGGCAATAAACGGGAACAGAGGGCCGATAACGATCAAGCGCTGCAGCCACTTCATGCTCGCAATCTTCCCGCCGCGCAGCGTGAACACCAGCGCCAGAATAATCACCAGCATGATAGCGCCGTACATGGCCACCATAAGGTGATAGCTCTGGAACACAAGGTTTACTGGCAGCTCAGACGGGTTGATGTCGCCGTACTTCTCGGTTTCAGCGAGCGAATTTAGGCCCTGGTACTCGGTATCGAAGGTGCCCGTAGCCAAAAAGCTCGTGCCGCCGGGAATGGCAAAGGGCGCGAGAACCTTCTCGCCGTTCTCGTCAACCCAGCCGAACGCATACAGCGGCGGAACCTCGTCTTCGTACATACCTTCCATCATGGCCATTTTCGTGGGCTGCTCTTCCCACACCAGCACAGCGGAAGCATGAGCAGCAAAGATCATGGTGCAGCTGGCAACAATGCCCACCACAGCACCGATCTTCATGGTCTTCAGAGCGAATTCCTTGAACTTGCCACGAAGCAGATACCATGCCGCCACAGCCATGGCAACGAACGCACCCATGATCAGCAACGCGATGACCGTATGTGCGTAGCGAGGCAGAATGGATGGGTTGAACGCAGCGGCCAAAAAGTCAGTGATAACCGCTTTGCTGCCGTCAGCTGCAAGCTGGGCTCCGGCCGGCGTTTGCATCCACGAGTTCGCAATGAGAATCCACAGGGCAGAAAGGCACGAGCCAAACCACACAAGCCAGGCAGACACCGTGTAGAACTTCAGCGACACGCGGTTGCGCCCGAACAGCAACACTCCCAGGAATACCGACTCCAGGAAGAACGCGAACAGCGCCTCGGCCGCCAGCGGCGCACCGAAAATGTCTCCCACGAAGCGCGAGTAGTTAGCCCAGTTCGTGCCGAACGAGAACTCCATCGTGATACCTGTAGCAACACCGATGGCGAACGTGGCCGTGAAGATTTTCACCCAGAAGCGAACTGCATTGCCTTCCTGCTCGGCGGATGCGTCACCCCTCTTCACGGCGCGATAATGCTTTGTTGCGTTGATGGCCAGAATCAAGCCAAGGCCAATGGACAGCGGCACGAAGAAGAAATGGTAGGCAACTGTCAAAGCAAACTGGATTCGGGACAGCAGCGCAACATCGGTTAGCAGATCCATCGCACACCCCCTTCTATTTGTTACGAGATGGAAATACCGTTACGGTTTCATTCTACCAGCGAATCAAGGACATCCGCAATATGCTAGTTATTTTGTAGCATTTGTTCTATCAGGCACAACACGCACGCCGGAGTGTCATTATTACCCGCCATGCAACCCTCGTTCGCTCCATTGAACCCTTCGTTTTCGCGTTGGTTTCACATCACGTACGTTGCTTCGCATCATTATTGAAACACCCGAGATCCACACCCGAGATCCGTTGGCGCAAATTGCACGGGAAATTGGCAAAGCGATGAAGCTAGCTGCTTATTCAGTAAACTCGTCCAGCGAAAGACCCACGGGACAATGGTCGCTGCCGAACACCTCTGGGTAAATGCTGGCAGCCTGCACACGCTGGCGTAGCTGCTCGCTTACCAGGAAGTAATCGATGCGCCATCCAGCGTTGTTCTTGCGCGCATTAAAACGGTAGCTCCACCACGAGTACGCACCCTCTTCCTGGCCGTGCGTCAGGCGGAACGTATCGATGAATCCCGCATCTAATAGCGCGGTGAACTTGGCACGCTCTTCGTCGGAAAACCCTGCGTTTCCCCTATTGGGGCCAGGATTTTTCAGGTCAATCTCCTGATGGGCCACGTTGAAGTCGCCACACATGACCACCGGTTTCGGATTCGTTGCATCCCCGGGCTGTGTTGTTGGAAGCACCGCGACATCCACGTGCCCCGCCCCAAACTCCGCCGGCCCTTCGCCCGGGCGCTCCACGGGCACACCCGCCGGCAACACTCCTGATTCAAGCCCCGTACAGAACTCGCGAAACGCATCGTCCCATTCCATACGATGATCAATGCGTGCCAGCTCGTTTTGTGCATTTGGGGTGTACACGCATACAAACCAGAACTCGAGGAATTCAAGCGCACAAATGCGCCCTTCGGTATCGAGATGCGGGAAACCCAGCCCGTGCAGCACCTGTAAGGGCAGTCGCTTGGAAAACACCGCCGTACCCGAGTAACCTTTGCGCTCGGCATAGCTCCAAAACTCGTAGTAGTCCGGCAAATCGGGTGCAGCCTGACCTGCCTGCAGCTTCGTTTCCTGCAGCGCGAATATGTCGGCATCAAACGCGCTCACCACGTCCTCGAACCCTTTTTTCAGCACGGCGCGCAAGCCGTTCACGTTCCACGACACGAAGCGCATGATAACTTTCCCTTCCCAGCCAAACCCGTTACCACTCCCACGAGCGTTTTGCGGGCAATCCCCAGTGAAACGCCGCTATTGTAGCGCAAGCAATCACGAAGTCGTTGTGCTTTTGAATGCTTTGCATTGATTACCCCCGCTTAAGAAATACTTCCACTTAGTTCATCTGCGTTAAAGCGTTCGATGGTCGTTAATACCTTCTTGAGAGATTATGACTGAAACCAACAAGCCACTTGTCCCCATGCCTTCGTGCTTCAGTCGATCAAATAGGCTTTCGCATTGCTGCCCATGCCGGCAATTTCTCTTTATCACTGAAAATCATCTTGGGGTTCATGACGTTGATTCAAAAATGCCCACGAGCTTTTTACCAGGTATTTTTCAAGTTCTTGCAACACAAAGGGCTTGATTTTTCTTTATCACCTCTTTATCATCTCTTTATCAACTCACGTATTCCAAGGAGTCGAAATGCCCAACCAGCACTCAATGGACCTTGTTTATTCCCTCGTTGGTTATCCGGCCGAAACCGAATGGCTTGAATTCAAAGAGAACAACAAGGATCCTCAGCGGACAGGCCGTGATATCTCAGCCCTTGCCAATGCCGCTGCTTTTTGCGGACACGATTACGGCTATAAAATATGGGGCGTTCGCGACTCCGATCATGCACTGGTTGGAACCACTTTCGACTATCTTCGAGCCAAAGGAGAAGGAAATCAAGATCTGCTGGTTTGGCTCACCCGCCACCTTACTCCTAATGCAAACTACGAGTTCAGCCAGGTTACCGACGATACCAACAGGCGCTTTGTCATCCTGAAAGTGAGAGCAGCATCGGGACAGCCTGTACGCTTCAACAACACCGCCTACATTCGTGAGGGAAACGCAACCACATGCCTTGCCCTCGGATCAGCTAAAGAAGAAGAGTTATGGCGCAGACTTCAACGCGCAACGTTTGAATTCCAAACTGCCATCGAAAACATCCCAGCAAAAGACGTGCGCGAGCTTCTTGCCGTTGACGCGTATTTCGATTTGCTCGGACTCAAACAACCCACCGACTTAGCATCGGCACTCATCCCCTTTGCAGAACAAGAACTTATCAAGTACCAAGATGATGGAAACTACGCGATAACTAATTTAGGTGCTCTCCTTCTTGCAAAGAAGCTGTCCGGCTTCCCAGGGTTGAGAAAACGCCCGCTTCGAGTAATCCGATTTGAGGGAAAAAGCAACCTCAACATCATCGCCGACCGCACCTTTGACGAAGGCTATGCACTGGTAATTCCTCAAGCTGAAAGCTACATTATGGCCTCATTACCCGCAAAAGAGATCTCTGAGGGAGCTTTCCGAAAAATCCAATACGCATATCCGCAAGCTGCCATTCGCGAACTGCTCATTAACGCTATCGTCCATCAAGACGCAACCGTTACCACCGCTGGCCCACTAGTAAAGATATACGATAACCGCATCGAGTTTAGTAATCCCGGATCGTGCCTCATCCCCACTGACCGCATTCTCAATGCCCAACCAAAAACTCGAAATAACGGACTGGTGCGCATGCTGCGTCAAATGGATCTTTGTGAAGAAGGAGGCACTGGGTGGGACAGAGCGGTTGAAGCGTGCGAGAGTCGATTTATGCCCGCTCCAAAAATTATCAGCACCGAAGACCTTGGAACCACCGTTTCTCTCTATTCGGATTCGGCTTTCGATCGCATGACAAAAACCGAGCGCATGGAAGCCCTCTACTGGCACGCCTGCCTTATGTACGCACAAGACGAATCAATGGGGAATCAGAGCCTTCGCAGCCGCTTTGGTCTGAACAATGAAAGAAAGAATACCTTGGCTATCTCACGGCTAATCAGAGAAGCATGCGAGAAAGAGCTTATCAAAGAAGAAGATGAAAACGCTGGAACTAAGTTCAAACGATATATCCCTCATTGGGCATAAAGTAATGGAAGATAGCTTGGCGATCGGGCAATTCCTCTTTATCACTGAAAATCATTTTGGGCTTCATGACATTGACTCAAAAATGCCTGCAGGCCTTCTATCAGGCGTTTTGCAAATTATCGTGATATAATGGACGTCGTTTTTCTTTATCACTTCTTTATCATCTCTTTATCAACGTTAAGCTAATTGATCCTTCCAACTAAAGATTAGTCTTAGTCTTTGAGTCCTTGGTGCTATCAAGCACCAAGGACTTTCAAACTGGTGATTATGCTGATTCTTTCACCTGGTCGTCATCTTCTCGTATCCATCGGTCGAACGTACTGGGCGACACTTTCAAGCATGCCGCTGCCTGCTTGCGCGTGATACGCCCTTCCTGGAACGATCTTCTGGCTTCACTGTAGCTTGCGGGCCTGCGTTTCCTTGGCCTGCCAAAACGCACGCCCCGTGCCTGAGCAGCGGCTATGCCCTCGGCCTGACGTTGCTTGATGCTCTCGCGCTCTATTTGTGCCACATAGGAGAGCAGCTGCAACACGAGATCGGCAATAAACACACCTGTTATACCGTCTTGACGCTCGCGCGTATCGAGCAGCGGCATGTCCAATACAACAACATTCGCTCCCCGATCTTTGGTTATGCGCCGCCATTCTTCAATGACCTCGTCGTAGTTGCGCCCCAGCCGATCAATTGACTTCACCACAAGAACATCGCCTTTGCGCAGGCGCGCAACCAGCTTCTGGTATTCAGGACGATTGAAATCCTTGCCACTCGCCTTGTCGGCGTACACCAGCGAAGGTTCAACTCCGAACTGTTCAAGCGCGGCAAGTTGCCGATCGAGATGTTGGTCCTTTGATGACACCCGGGCGTACCCATACATTTTCTGCGCTATGGTTTGCGTCATGATCTCACCACTCCTTCGAACCAGCGGATTTTCGTGCTGTTTCGAGAGTATTCGACTGATGCGACTTTGTTTTTTGTTGTCCGAGCAGCGGCCAGGGAAGCGCTGATTACCCAAAAAGCAGTTCGCGCTCTTCTCCGGTCAGCGCGGCTCGGGCTTGATCGCGCAGACTGTTTACGCCGACAAAGAACTGTCTCATCATGACCACCATCAGGTAGCGACCACGCGGAGTAAGTGTTAGCTCGTCGGGCGTGTTGGTGGCAAACGCACCCGCCGCTGTCATAAACGCCATCTCGGCGGGTAACCCCGCTTCAATAGAGCAACCGAAATCGCGCTTGAACTGGCGTTTATCAAGACGTAGGCCGAACAGCTGCATCATGAAACGATAGCGCATGCGCTCGCGCTTGCCGAACGTGGTCTTGCCCATAAGCGACATCCGACCACTCTCAATGGCCTTGTTGTAGTCAACCACACTAAACGTGTTCACGTATAGGCTCTTTCCCAAATACGTGATGCCACCCGACCCAATAGCCGGATATTCTTCGTAGTCAACCACATACTCGTCTATCATCGCATGCGGCGCGGCCACAGCACTCTGACGACGGTTGAACGTCCATGCCGACCCGTGATCGAACAGTGGATCGTTGCCTCCGGCAAGCAGCTCGTCGATGATGGTGTAGAAGCGGTGTTCGCGCGTATAGTCGACCTTCCCCACCGTGCGCGCCAGCGATTTCTGCACCGCCGGCGAGGCCATCAGCGGATAGAACGTCGTTTGGCTAGCGCCGCTTTCCACCACGCGCTCGATGTCGCGAATCAGCACATCTTCGGTTTGCGCGGGGAAGTTGAATATCATGTCGGCGTTCATTGACGTAAAGTACGGGGTGGCATCTTGGATGCGCTCCATGATCTGCTGGCCACAACCATATTTGTCGTAGCGATCCATCTGACGCAGCAGATCATCATCGAAGCTCTGCACCCCCACAGACAAACGCTGCACACGACCCTGCAACTTATCTAGATAGCTGGGAATCAGGTGGTTCGGATTTGTTTCGCTGGAAACTTCCTTGATCGAGAATGTTTCGCGCGCAAGGTCGATGGTGTCACACAGCTCGTCGAGCAAGATGGTCGGGGTGCCGCCGCCAATGTACACGCTATCGAAATCGTAGCCCAGTTCCTTGAGCATGAGCATTTCCTTGCGCATGTTGGCGAAATACGGCCGCGCGCGATCTTCGGCGAAAGGAAAACGATTGAATGAACAGTATGGACACAAACGCTCGCAGAATGGCACGTGCATGTACAGCATATACGCTTGCCCTGGAACAGGGGCGGGAACACTTGCTTCATCGGTTGGTTTCAGATTCAAATAGCGTTTCGTGCACGTGTGTACGGCGGTCGTCAACAATCGTTCGGACAGCATCTGGTTTGTATCTCCCGGTATTTACGTATTCACTCGTTGTTTAGCCGCAAGCGCGGCACATATGGTAACGGCAAGCCTATTTCCAAGCAGAACGGCCCTGCAACGCGCGTTTGCCAATGTCTTTGCGGTACTGCTTTCCCTCAAAGTACACTTTGTCGCACGCAAGGTACACAGTCTCTCGCGCTTCTTCAAATGTGTCGCCCAGCGCCACCACGTTCAGAACGCGCCCACCAGCAGTGACCAGTTCATCGTAGTCATCCACGGCGGTTCCCGCATGCAGCACGATGACGTCGTCCATCAACTCGGCTTCGTCAACGCCTAAGATAACCTTGCCTTTCTCGTACGAGCCTGGATATCCATCACTCGCCAGCACCACACATACAGCATGCTTGTCAGACCAGGCAAGGTCAATGTCGTCAGGCCGTCCCTCAGCAACAGCCATCATTACTTCGGCCACGTCTGACTCAAGCCGCGGCAACAACACTTGCGTTTCCGGATCGCCGAAGCGTGCGTTGAACTCAACTACCTTCGGGCCTTCGGGCGTCAGCATAAAGCCACCATAAAGAACACCGCGGTAATCGTGCTCGAATTCCTCAGCCGTGGCCGCCGCCGCTGTTTCCATAATCTCCTTCATGGCTGCAAGCTCTTCGTCGGTAACAATGGGTACTGGCGAATACACACCCATGCCACCGGTGTTCGGGCCGCGGTCGCCATCGTAGGCACGCTTGTGGTCCTGTGCCGTAGCCATACAATGGGCTTTGCCTGCGGAAACGAACGCGAGCAGCGAACATTCGGGGCCGGTCATACACTCTTCGATAAGCACTGTAGAACCTGCACCGCCAAACGCGCCATCAAAGCACGCACGCACGGCTTCTTCGGCATCCTCCACGTCATCGGCAACTACAACGCCCTTGCCTGCAGCCAGGCCGTCGGCCTTCACTACAATGGGCGCGCCCAGTTCGCGTACGTAAGCCAGCGCCGGCTCACACTCGGTAAAGCTGTTGTAGCGCGCAGTAGGAATGCCATGACGAGCCATGAATTCTTTACTGAATGTTTTCGACCCCTCAAGGCGGGCCCCTTGCGCATCGGGACCAAACACGGCGATGCCCGCTTCGCGCAGCACGTCAGCCACACCAGCAACCAGCGGTGCTTCGGGACCAATAACCACCAAGTCGATGTCACGATCGCGGGCAAACCCCAGCACCGCCTGAGCGTCATCCGCTCGAAGCTGCGGGATATTCCGCGCAATGCGCGCCGTTCCACCATTGCCAGGAGCAACAAACAGCTTGTCAACTTGGGGGGACTTCGCCAACGCCCATGTTATGGCATGCTCGCGACCGCCACCGCCCAGCACCAGAATGTTCATGCTCAGCCCTTTCAGATTCAAATCGTCTACTTCAGCAAAACTACCGAAACTCATGAAGCCCCACAGAAAAGCGCTACTCGGAATTACCAACTTCTCATAATCGTCTGATCGCGATCGGGTCCAACCGATACGATGCTCATGGTTACGCCGGTCACTTCCTCCAAATACTCCACGTACTTGCGCGTGTTTTCTGGAAGTTCGTCGTAGGTTCGGCATCCGGTGATGTCAATACCCTTCCAACCGGGAAGCTCTACATACACTGGCTTGGCGTGGAACAACACACTTTGCTGCATGGGGAAGTAGTCGTAGGTTTTACCGTCGCATTCGTAAGCTACGCATACCTTTATCGTGTCAAATTCGGAGAGGACATCGAGCTTGGTAAGCGCAACGTCAGTGAGG
This sequence comes from Adlercreutzia sp. ZJ138, assembly GCF_011038935.1. NCBI lineage: Bacteria > Bacillati > Actinomycetota > Coriobacteriia > Eggerthellales > Eggerthellaceae > Adlercreutzia > Adlercreutzia sp. ZJ138. The sequence goes on from NZ_JAAKEA010000001.1 coordinate 16,630, forward strand.
CCGTTCACCTCAGCAGCATAGCGCCCAATAACAGCATCGAACCATCCACAGCGGCGCTTACGGCCCGTCGTCACACCGAATTCATGACCGGCAGAGCACAAAAGCTCGCCGTCAATTGCATCCTGACCAGTACCGCCGTCTTCGGGGAAGGAAAGCTCCGTAGGGAACGGGCCTTCGCCCACTCGGGTAACGTATGCCTTCTGAATACCCAACACGCGGTCGATAGCCTTCGGACCAACGCCGGTGCCCGTAGCCGCACCACCCGCGCAGCACGACGACGACGTGACGTATGGATACGTTCCGTGATCGATATCGAGCAGCGTGCCCTGCGCGCCCTCGAACAGAATTGACTTGCCGTTACGTACTGCCTCATTGAGCAGCTGCGCCGTTTCAGCCATGTACGGCTTTAAGATGCGCGCATAGGGCAAGTACTCGTCGCAGATTTCCTCAACCGTGTAGGTGTGCAACCCGTAAATCTTCTCGAGAATGGGGTTCTTTTGCGACAGTGCAGTTTGAACTTTCAGGCGAAAGATCTTCTCGTCAAGCAGGTCTTGCACACGAATACCCTTGCGAGCAACCTTGTCCTGATAGCACGGACCGATGCCGCGCTTCGTGGTACCGATTTTGTTCTCGCCGAGACGCTTCTCGTCAGCGCCGTCGAAGTCTTTGTGATACGGCATGATAATATGCGCGTCGCACGAGATTTTCAGGTTATTGCACGAGATGCCCTCTGCCTGCAGCATAGCCATCTCTTTAATGAGCACGCCTGGATCGATCACCACACCGTTTCCGATAACGGGCACACAATCCTTATACATAACACCTGACGGCATAAGATGCAAAGCGAGCTTCTTGTCGCCATGGATAACCGTGTGACCAGCGTTGTTGCCGCCTTGATAGCGCACAACGTAGTCGTAATCCCGGGCAATGAGATCGGTGATCTTCCCCTTGCCTTCATCGCCCCACTGGGCACCCACCAATACAGTGCTTGGCATGTGATCGCATCCTTTCAAATGCTTTGCAAGCGCGACAGAAACAACCGCATATTATAGTATAGTTGCTCGCCCAACTTCCGTTATGCAAAGGTTTTGACAGAAACAGAGAACCGAGCTGCTTGGCCCCCCACTCCCTACTCCCGCTCGCCCCGCTCTGTCGCTGCGTTACACGTAGCCACCAACGCGCGAATCGTCGATAAAGTCCATGAATCGCGTGTATTCCGAATTGAACGCAAGCGGAATGTCACGTGTCGGGCCGTTGCGGTGCTTGGCCACAATCAGCTCGGCTGTACCAAGATCGGGTCGACCTTCCGATTCCGCCTCCATCTCATCCATTGAGCGGTCAATGAACATGACAATGTCGGCGTCTTGTTCGATAGATCCCGATTCGCGCAAGTCGGAAAGCATTGGGCGCTTCTTACCTCGCATCTCCACCTGACGCGACAGCTGCGAGAGCGCCAGCACCGGCATGTTCATTTCCTTTGCGAGCACCTTTAGGCCACGGGAAATCTCGCCGACCTCCACAGCGCGGTTTCCGTCGCGGCGCGACTTGGGTGGCTGCATGAGCTGCAAGTAGTCAACGATGATCAGGCCCTTGTCGCAACCTCGCAGCTCGCGGCGAGCCTTTGCGCGCAATTCGAGAATGGAAAGTGACGGTGTGTCATCAATGAACATGTTCAATTTCGAAAGCGTGTTGGACGCGTCGGCGATGGCTCCCCAATCCTGTTCCTGAAGCTGACCTGCGCGCAAGCGCGACAAGTTCACCCGAGCTTCGGAACACAGGATGCGTTGCACCAGCTGCGACGCGCTCATTTCCAGCGATAGGAAGGCAACGGTGCTACCGGTTTTGGCAGCATTGACTGCTAGATTCAATGCGAACGATGTCTTACCCACGCCAGGTCGGGCCGCTAGTATTACCAAATCACCACCGCGAAGGCCATGGAACAAATTGTCAACATCTTTGAACCCCGTCGCCACACCCGCGATGCTATTCTTCTGCTCGGCGAGCTTCGTTATCTCATCGAATGCGTCGGTAAGCAGCGTATCCATGCGTGCAAACTCCGATGACACGCGTTTTTCGGTTACGTTAAACAGAATTTTCTCGGACTCTTCGACCACAACATTCAGATCGTCAGGCGCATCGTATGCCAGTGCGTTAATTTCGGCGGAAGCCCGTATCAGGTCACGCAGCACCGACGTGCGCTTCACGATGTCGGCATGACTGCGCCAGTTTGTGAGAGCAAACGTGTTGTCGGCAAGCTCGACGAGGTACGATTTTCCGCCCACGGCTTCGAGCTGTCCTGTTGCTTGCAGGTTATCAGCCAACGAGATATGGTCGATGGGAATGTGACGAATATACAGGTCCATCATCGACTCGAAAATGCGCTGATGCGCGATGCGGTAAAAATTCTCCTTCACCAGCTTCGTGGCAACTTCTTCGATAGCCTCTTGGTTGAGCAGGCACGCCGCGAGTACCGACTTCTCCGCTTCGATGTTCTGCGGGTCGCGCTTTCTGGCGTGCGCGGGCGCCGCCTCATCGGGAGCATAATCGGGATTGTAAGCTGTCTGCATGGCGGGATTCCTTCTCTTAAGCGTGCGAGAGTTTATCTTATAGCAAGTATTGATGCAGGTCATTCACTATTTTTGTTGAAAACTCTCTGCAGATTGCTCGGTTTTCAACAAAAAAAGAAACCCTCTCGGCCCATCTATCTGGGGGCCAGAGAGGGTTTCGTGGTTTTCCACCTTCGGTGACGGTGGAAAACTTTTTTGTGTAAGAGCTACTCGGCAGCTTCCTCGGTCGCCTCAGTCTCTTCCTCAGTTGCAGCCTCGGCTTCAGCCTCTTCCTCAACCAAGATTTCCGGGCCACCGACAACGAGCTTCAACGTGGCCTTGATATCGCGGTACAGCGAGACAAGAACCTCATGCTCGCCAGCGGTCTTGATAGCGTGGGCAGCCTCGATGCGACGGCGGTCAACCTCAATACCCATCGATTCCTTGACAGCCTCAGCAATGGCGGTGGTGGTAACGGCGCCGAACAGCTGGCCTTCCTCGCCAACCTGTGCGACGATCTTCACTGTTGCGGCATCCAGAATTTCCTTGGTCTTGGTGGCATTGGCGATGCGCACCTCTTCGCGCTTGGCGATGTTGTGCTTGCGCTGCTCGAGCTGCTTCAGATTGCCCGAGGTGGCCTTAAGAGCCTTGCGCTGCGGCAGCAGGTAGTTGTTCGCAAAGCCGCGAGTGACTTCGATAACGTCGCCTTCGCCGCCTTTGCCCTTGAGCTCTTCAAGCAGGATAACTTTCATTGTTCCTCCTTGCGCCTAGCGGTTGCGGCGATCGCCACGGCCGCTCACCGTGGGCACGACGTACGGCATGAGAGCCATCTCGCGCGCACGCTTCACAGCAAGGGCGATGTCGCGCTGGTGCTGGGTGCAAGCACCCGTCACGCGGCGCGGCTTGATCTTTCCGCGGTCAGTAACATATTTGCGCAGCATCTGCGTGTCTTTGTAGTCTACGTATTCTGCGTTATCCTTGCAGAACTGGCAGTACTTGCGACGCGGCTGCTTGGCGTAATCTGCCATTTCAACCTCTTTCGTTTCGCTTAGAACGGGATGTCCTCGTCATAAACCGAGGACGAGGCATCAACCAACGGCGCCGGAGCAACCGGGGCAACCGGGGCGGAATAACCGCCTTGCGCCTGGTAGCCGCCACCAGCGGAACGGGAAGCGTCGTTGCGGCTGCTCATAAACTCAAGCTCATCCACAATGACTTCGATCTTGCTGCGCTTCTGCCCATCGCGTTCCCACTGGCTCCAGCGGAGCTTACCTTCGATGGACACCTTTGTGCCCTTTGACAGGTACCGGGACAGGCTTTCGGCGCGAGCGCCGAACATCGTACAATCGATGAAATTCGGGTAGTCTTCCCACTCACCAGTCTGCTGGTTCTTGCGGCGATCATTTACCGCAACACCAAATCCCAAAACCGGCAAGCCAGAAGCCGTGGAGCGAAGCTCCGGATCGCGCGTTAAATTCCCGCTGATGATAACTCGGTTAATGCTCATGGTTTACACCTCTCTCATGCTGGACGCACATAACCTGCGCCCCATGCGTCATCTTTAGTCGCGGTCTTCGCGCTTCACGATCATGTGACGAACCACCGCATCGGTAATGCGGAGAATACGATCGAGTTCGGCGACGTCTGCGGGATTGGCATGGAAATCGATGAGAGTGTAATCACCATCGGTCAAACCATTGATCTCATAAGCGAGTTTGCGCTTGCCCCAATTGTCAACGTTATCGACAGTACCTTGTGCGTCAGTAATCGTGTTTTCGATACGGGTCATGACGTTTACGCGGGTTTCTTCGCTGATCGTCGGAGCGACAAAAAACAGCAGTTCATAAGCCTTCATGAGCTCACCTCCTTTGGACTTGACGGCCCCGGCGCGATGAAGGCATTTACCGGGGCAGGATTTAGCCGTACCATTCTAGCAAACCCCGTCACCCATATAAGGAAACTCTTTTTGCACCTGATCGCTTCCATCGTTTCCCCACACATCGAACGCCTTTGCTTTTCGCCCAATGACGAATACTCCACCCGCTACGAACGCTTTGTCCTTCGCGCATCGACTACAACTTCTTGCGCTGTCATCGTATATGACAACTCCCTGCAAAGCGTGGCAGAATGCTTGATACAGACCACCACGTTTCTATTGCCGTTCTTGCGCTTCACCGTGCGGTTTTTTGCAGATTACCCGATGAAATCTAACGAAAACCTTCCACCTCGGGTTCGGCAAGATAGCATTCCTCGATATCCTCATCGGCGTACTCGTCGGCATCTTTCAGGGCCACCATAAAATTCGGTGCCTCACCGATGTAGGCCGCCTCGTCCTCGAACGTGACGTTACCCTCATCGCCGCTGACTGTGTACAAATAACCAACCGCATGGCCCTCATCAGCTCCAGGAATACCGCCTTCCGCAATGAGCGCGTCCACCTCACCCGCATCGGTTTCCACATAGCCGTCGTAGCACAAAGCATACGCCACGGCGCCACGAGCATTTTGCACCGTATGACGCGCATGCTCAAAGCAATCTTCGGAAGTTTCGCCCGGATGATTCTCTATGAACAGGCTGTCCTTCACCACCAGACACGTGAACGGGATGATGTCCGCACCCTGAGCCATCTTCTCCTTTGCCTCGTCAAGCGCGAACAACAGTACATTTTCTAGCGTTTCGGGGAGCTCGGGGACTTCGGATGTCCAGTTGTCCAAATCACGATCAGCCATAATGTTTCCTTTCATCGGCACGGTTTTCTCTCATCTTCTTAGTATGAAAGTATACAGAACCGCGCCGTTCACGCAGGAAACGACGTGAAAAGCACGTGTTAATGGGAAACCACCAAGCACAACGAGATTCATCACGCTCTAAAACGAAGCGTGAACCACCACAAAACAAACAACTGAGTACTGAGTTACTTCCCCTCGTACCCAACGAGCAGGCCGTTGCGCTCGGCATAGAAACTCACCAAACCGCGCGCTTGACACCACAGCACGTCAGCTTGGGGAAATTCGCGCTTAATCAGGTCAGACATAATACGCGCAGCATTCTCGTTGAATACATGCGAGATGCGTACCTTACCGCCATCGTAACCTTTGCTCTTCATTTCCTCGAAGATGGTCTTGATTACCTTGCGCTCGCCTTTGCATTTCGCAAACGGGTCGAGCTCGCCGTCGGTAGCTCGACCAACCACGCGAATACCCAGCACGCCGGCAAGCTTCGCTGCAGCGGGATGAACGCGTCCGTTATTCGCCAGATTACGCAGCGACTCAAGCGCGAAAACAAGGTGAGAACGATCGCGATACTCGTCGATCTTCTGGCAAATGGACGCAAAGGGAAGGCCTGCGTTTGCCAATTGTTCAATTTTTTCGGCGATTAACCTCATGGCCGGACCGGTCATGCGAGAATCGATAACGTGTATTTGCGCTTGAGCATTCTCACGCTCGATAGCTTCTTTTGCAAGGCAAGCAGCATTATACGATCCGGAAAGCTTGCTAGTAATTGTAATGGCAAACGCCATGTCGCTACCTGAAAGCGCATGTTTCCACTCCCCCACGTTCGGACACGCCGTTCCCGACTTTTCATGAAGGGAAGCTAGGTAGTCGACCATATTCCCAACATCGAGACGCCAGTCATCAACGAATTGCCGCGCGTCAGTGATAATACGCAACGGAACCGAGGATATCTCTTCGGTCGGTGCTGCCCATGATACGGCATCGGCACTGGAATCAAGTACGATTCTGTAAGACATGGCCTCTCCTTCGTCACGTCCTTTTCCAATAATCATACCAATTTACAGCGTGTTTTCCCAGAAGGAAGACCGAGGTTCTTGCCTTGCCGTCAACAAACGATGAATAAAACGAAGAAGAAAAGTAGGTCCGCTTCCTAACCTGCTTGCAAGTAACTGGCGGAGGAGGAGGGATTCGAACCCTCGTTACGCGGGTTACGCGTAAAACGGTTTTCGAGACCGCCGCATTCAACCACTCTGCCACCCCTCCGCTTGGGGTGTGTCTCCTTAATCAGAAGACCTATTCTGAAACGCCGCTCTATAGAACGGCGTCAATCAGCTCTGGCGGAGAGATGGGGATTCGAACCCCAGATACGCTTTTGGCGTATACACGATTTCCAATCGTGCTCCTTCGGCCAGCTCGGACATCTCTCCGCATTATTCGATTCGCCGAGGAAACCTCGCGCGCGAATCAGCAGTATACAACAGCTAATACTCGCTCACAAGTGAAAAATATTCGGCTTCATAAGCGGTTTGTGATATTTCTTTACCCTTAGTTATTGCTTCTGTTGTAGCTGTATCAGAATATACCACCTTCGAGGAAGCCAGGGATTCTTTCTGCTGTTCGCAGACAACTGTGCGTTTTACGCGCATGGGTACATCGAATAGCGCACTCATGGTTTCATCTGTCAGCATGCGGCTCTTTTCGCCATCGTCAAACACGCGGCCTTCCTTCAACAGAATGATGCGATCGATTTCGGGAATGATATCTTCCGGATAATGAGTAACGAGCACAATACCTTTTCCCGCCTGAGCGAGCTTGCGCATGCTGGAGCGTACGTAATACATACCTTCTGGGTCGAGACCTGTGCAAGGTTCATCAAATATCAGCGTTTCCGGATCGTTCACGAGTGCGCGGGCTATTAGCACGCGCCGTGCCTGACCAGTTGAAAGCGTCATCACGTCGCGTCGCGCCACATCGGCGATACCCAGCATCTCCAATGCGTCGCTTGCTCGATCCCGCGCGCGTTGCACACCAGTAGCTCGCAGAGGGATGCCCAGCGACCCGTACACGCCACCGGCCACAATATCAATGCAGGGAAGATGCACGGTTATCTCATCCTGCATCGTTGAAGACACAATACCCAAGCACGCCTTCACTTCGGCAAGGGTAGCGCGCTCACGCCCTTTAAACAACACCGGCGGCACATCGCGATGAAGCGGGAACATTTCCCGCGTGATGAGCTTCACGAATGTCGATTTACCCGAGCCATTCGGCCCCAACAGGGCAAGACGTTCCCTTTGACGAATGTGTAAGTTATCGATGGTTAGGATATCCCTACCCTGACGACGTACCACGGCGTCCTTAAACGAAAGGAACGGCGGCGGGACTTGCTGCCCTGCCGCCGCTTCTTTGTCTCTGATCTCGCGTTCGATCATGAGATTCCTTTGAACTCAACGTTGTTCTTATGATGCCTCGGTTGGCTGCGTTGATGCAGGTGCTGCAGCGTCGGTGCTGTCGGTGGCTGCAGCGGCGTCGCCCTCAGCCGCATCACCTTCGCTCGACGCAGTGTCGCTACCGGAATCACCCGACTCGCCATCAGTAGTTCCATCGGCAGCCGCTGTGTCACCTTCAGCGCCCTCTGCAGGTTGCTCGGACGGAGTGGCACTATCACCTTCAGTAGCAGTGTCCTCAGCGTTGGCGGCCGCAGCTTCCTGATACGGCGTTAGATCAATGTCGTAGGGAAGGCCTTCCGGCATGTCATTAATAACGATGTCGGCAGATTTCTTGTACTCTTCGAGCCATGCGTTAAATGCTTCACTCTGAGCCTGTTGCTTCAACGATGATTTGATAGTTTCAACCCAATCCGCAGGAATTTGATCGACACTTGTCACCTCTTCAGGTGCAACAAACACATCGGTGCACTTAATAATATGCCATCCATACTGGCTTTCCACCAGGTCAGATACTTGATCCTTCTCAAGGGCCTTCAACGCCGTTTCGTACTCTTCAACAAACGTGTTCATGCAATCCCAGCCAACATCACCACCGTTTTCCGCCGATCCGGTGTCGATGGAATACTCCTTGGCGGCTTCAGCGAAGTCAAATTCGCCAGCATTTATCTTGTCGAGTACTTCCTGAGCAGTTTCTTTATCGTCGGCATCAAACAAAATATTCGACGACTTCCGCGCGCCATCATATGAGGTCGCATACATCTGGCACGTACTCAGCATTTCTTCCTCGGAGGGTTCCTCGTCGGTGGCAAACGATTCCTGCAGCTTTTTAGTCTTCAGCTGCATCTCGATCTCGTTGCGATAGTATTCCTCGTCCATGCCCGCTTGCTCAAGAGCGCTCTGCCACGCTTCATCGGAGTCGTAGTACTGTTTCATAGAGTTAACGTACTCATCAACTTCGGCCGCATCAACGGTTATACCCTTCTCATTAGCCCCCTGCACCATCAGTTCACGGGAGACGTGCGAATCAATAACGTCGCTTCGCACGCTTTCTGGCGTATAGTTGTACGAGACCAGCCACTCTCCCCATTTTTCATCTTCGGTCAGACCCATCTGATCGCGAATGCTTGCAATATAGTCGGTGATAATATTCTCGTAGATTTCCGTTCCGTTTACCGTTGCGGCAACGCTTCCTTTATCGCCTTCTGAAGACCCTTTACCATCGGAACACGCTGCTAGACTGAGTGCGAGTACGGTAGATACCGCGCCAATGGTTACCGTCCTTAGTACTTTGCTTGCTTCCATGAACACCCTCTCGTTTGGCGAATACAGATTGCTCTTTTCCCGTCGCCCCCTCAAGGGGGAAGCGAACCCAATACCGGATTGAATGATGGTCTATTGTCGCATACGCGGTTTTGGGAGGTCAGACCCGCACACGATGCGCACATTCAGTTCACAAACGCTTACGGGTCACCTTCGCTTACACTTCTCTACTTCTTTGCAGCTTTCTTCCGTGCCGTTGCCGACAAAATGCGCTTACGCAAGCGGATCGATTTTGGAGTGATTTCAACGAGCTCATCATCTTCGATATATTCGAGTGCTTCCTCTAGCGTGAAGGTTACCGGCGGCGTGAGCTGGATGGCTTTGTCAGCACCAGCGGAACGCTGATTGCCCAGCTGTTTGCTTTTGGCGATGTTGACCACCATGTCGCCTTCCTTAGCCGATTCACCCACGATCATACCCTCGTAGCAGTTCTCGCCGGGACCTACGAATAAGCGACCACGCTCCTGTAGCGTATCGAGCGCATACGCGACGCTTTTCTCGGTGGACATACTGATCATGCTACCGTTCTTGCGCCCGGTGAATTCACCGGTATACGGACCATACTCCTTGAAGTGATGGAACATATTCGCTTCACCATGTGTTGCATTCAGCAGCCGTGTTTTCAGCCCCATGGTGCCGCGCGAGGGAATACTGAACACCAAATGGGTTTGTTCTTCTCGCGGGAACATATCGGTCATAATGCCACCAGCATTGCCGAATACCTCGATAACCTTACCAGCGTAGTCGCTCGGTACATCAACCGTCGCTTCTTCGATCGGCTCGAGCTTGGTTCCGTCCTCCGCATGCTTAATAATGACGCGCGGACGGCCTACTTGAAACTCGAAACCTTCGCGACGCATGGTTTCCATCAGTACTGACAGATGAAGAACGCCACGACCAGACACGCTAATTCCACTTTTGTCCTCAAGTTCTTCGATACGCATGGAGATATTGCTCTCCTTTTCGCGCATCAGACGCTCCTTCAATTGGCGAGCACCTACGATGTCACCCTCGCGACCAACCAGTGGGCTGGTAGATGCCTCAAACACAACGGACATAGTGGGCTCTTCCACGGCAATAGGAGCTAAACGAACCGGGTTCTCGCGGCTCGTCACCATATCGCCAATGTCGGCGTCATCCACTCCAATGACTGCGATGATGTCACCTGCCATGGCTTGAAGAACCTCAACTTTGTCGAGATTTTCGAAGGTGTGCACCTTCTTTATTGTGGTGTTATAGCGCGTACCATCGTTTTTTATGACCAGCACTTGTTCCTTTTCGTGCATAACACCACTATGGAGGCGGCCAACACCGATACGGCCAACGAAACTCGAATGATCAACGGTGCAGATTTGCAACGCCACGGGACCATCGACGTCAACGTCAGGTGCGGGCACTTCCTTCAAAATGGTGTCGAGCAGCGGAAACATGTCCATGTTATCGTCGTCATGCTCATAGCGGGCATAGCCATTGACAGCGGACGCATACACAATGGGGAAATCGAGCTGTTCATCTGATGCATTCAACTCAACCATCAGGTCAAACACTTCGTCGACAACCTCTTCAGGGCGCGCACCCGGGCGATCTATTTTGTTGACAACCAACACAATACGCAAACCCTGCGCAAGCGCATGAGACAGCACGAAGCGGGTTTGCGGCATAGGACCCTCAAATGCATCTACGATGAGCAGAGCACCATCGGCCATGTTTAGCACGCGCTCTACCTCACCACCGAAATCGGCATGGCCGGGAGTGTCGATAATATTGATCTTTGTGTCTTTGTAATTGATGGATATATTCTTGGAAAGAATAGTAATGCCTCGCTCGCGTTCCTGGTCGTTACTGTCCAGCACACGATCGGCAACTTGTTGGTTCGCACGAAACACGTTCGCTGCATACAGCAAACGGTCAACGAGCGTGGTTTTACCATGATCAACATGGGCAATAATAGCGACGTTGCGGATGTTCTCCTGTTTCACTTACCTGTCCTCCAATTGGGTTTGCAGTTCCTTCTGCTCTCGCTTCAATTCGGTGATATGTTCGTCAAGCGTGTTCAACGTACGTTGCGACGATGCCAACTGCACGATATCCCACACCACTGCAGCGCTGGCAATACCAGCCACTGCAACGATGCGGCGCAGGAAGAACGCCACCAAACCGCCAACAGCAATCATAGCAATGGCGTTTCGCCGCTCATCAAGAATCACGTCGCGCTGTTTCACCAGCTGAGTGCGTGCTGCGGCAATACCAGCTAAACGGGCCTCAAGATTCGCTGTCGAACCCGGGCGCGCAGCGCTACGATCTGCTTGCACGGACGAACCACGCGATCCTTTTCCGCTGTTCAGGTATTCGTATGCATCTTGCAATCGCTTAAACTGCTCAGTCGCACGATCCTGTAGCTTTGCGTTGTTCGCAAAGCGATCGGGATGCAGGATTTGCACGGTTTCCCGATATGCCGTCTTGATGTCTTCGGGTGTGGCGTCATCATCAAGCCCGAGAATATTAAGCGCTTCTATGCGATTCACGGTTCCCTTGCTTCTCTTCCTTGTTCCCACCAACTACCTGTCAGCGCGTGCGCGCATTGACACGCATGTCCGTCAATACTCGCATGCATCAGCTCACCGCGTAATACTCCACAGGCGAGCTTTACTTTGAAAACACTCGACGGCTTTCCATTATAACAATCGGCAATACAAGGCAAACTTCCATGCTGTCACCTCGCCAAAAGCGCACTATTCATGATCTTCATGATCTTTGTACTCTTCGGAGTACCTGACCGTATGTGATACCATCGAACACGACGCAGCAATTCTATGTGCTCACGTATACACCTATAATCAACTATAGGAGCCACTATGCGCTTACCTGGTATTGTTACCGTTAACCCCGCTGATCGTAGTCTTATCAAGCGATTAGCAACCATGATGGGTGACAGTTTCATGGAAGAACAGTGGACGTGTGAAGTACTGTCAGTTCTTCCCGACAACAGTGATCGTAAACGTGAAGTATCGCGCACTATTATTTTAGCCAGCATGACCGGTGTTGCGCCGGCAGATGGTTGCTATACCCTCAATGACTCATCGGCACTGGCGCTGGCATATTTGAAAAGCGAGCTGGGTGATACTACGTGGTCACAGTTGGAAAAACGGGGAGCACACGTACTCGAAGCCGCTTTATCTGCAGAAGAGCTCACAGCAATCGAAAAGCAAGAGCAGCGCATGGAAGCTGTTTCTGTGTTTAATTGGGAATACGAGGCGGCGCACGAGATGGGTTTTGACGACTTCATCCACTTCGTATGTTTAGCCGTCGACACTCAAGCGCGCGGATCGGGGTCGTTTCGTCATTTAATCACGCCGTTTTTCGATTACGCCGATGCGCACAATATCCCTTGTTTCTTAGAAACTTACTCCGATAAGCTCGAAGCGCTCTATCGTCATGTTGGATTTCAAACTATTCGCACATTTTGCGACCCTGCCTTCGATATCGTAGAACGCGGCATGGTGAGAATGCCTGGCTAGGCGTGAATTCCTCAAGCCTTCGGCTTTCGGACCAGAATGCGCCACTGGCGCATTCTGCCCTCACGGGGTTCGATCCGTGTGAGGTTAACAAAAACGGCCGCCAGCCTGAATTGACGGCCGTAACAATTTTGGTGGAGCATAGGGGGATCGAACCCCTGACCTCAGGCTTGCAAAGCCCGCGCTCTCCCAGCTGAGCTAATGCCCCGAACATTCCTGCACGCATACGCACGCGGCAAAAACCTCGACACTCAATAATAAACGCTCCACCGGCTAACTCGGCTCACGGTGGAGCGTTTATCGCGCAATGGTGGGCCCGAATGGATTTGAACCAGCGACCTCACGCTTATCAGGCGTGCGCTCTAACCAACTGAGCTACGGGCCCTTGAAAAAGTGCTTCGCTATTTTAAAGGGAAAGTTACCAAACCGTCAAGCTTTTTTTGGTATGTTGTTGAAATATTTCCGTTATGCTGAAACCGCCTACAACCGTACTGAAACCGTCATCATGATATTTTCTTTATGTTAAGCGAAACTGTACTGTTGTTGCATAAGATGATAGAAACGTTGAAACCACTAATCTCTTGAAGGCTGATACATATGATCCAAGATTTTCTAAAATCTCCAAAATGGGAAACCACACGCATGACGCTCATGCTGCTACTCGTACTCACTTTCGCTTTTATGATCGCGACTAATCTTTCAAAGGTGTTTGTATTCTTTGGAAATGTGTGGGATGCCTGCCTTCCTTTCATTGTTGGCCTTGCAGTTGCGTACGTACTGAATCTACTGATGGTTAAATGGGAAAAAATATACTTCCCAAATTCATCTTCAAAGGTTGTGGAGCGCACCCGCCGGCCAGTTTGTCTACTGCTTTCGGTTGCCGTTGTCATCAGCATTATCTCCATTGTGTCCTATTTTGCCGCAAGTGAGTTAACCACGGCGATTCTCGCTATTGGCGAAGGCTTAACAGCTGTAGTGGATATCATTGAGAAATACGTCGGGGAAAACTCTCATCTTTACGCACTGATCAGCGGCGAACCCGATGTGTGGTCCGAGTATCTAAGGAAGATCGTCGATGGATTAGGTGGAGCTGACAATATAACATCATCAATTACCAAAGTAGGGTCGGGCCTACTGAGTGTAACGGTGAATACTATTGTCGCTTTTGTTTTCTCGTTATATATTCTCATCGACAAAGAACGCGCACTCGATGCGATACGCTCGTTCGGTAAGACTATCCTACCCAATAAAACATATGCATCTGTCAGCCATACGTTGTCTGTTGCAAACGGCTGCTTTGGACGCTTCGTGTATGGTCAATGTATCGAAGCATGTATTTTAGGTACGCTTTGCGCTATCGGGCTCACCATCTTCGATTTTCCCTTCGCCGCTCCAATCGGGCTTATTGTTGGCGCAACTTCTATCATCCCCATCGTGGGAGCATGGGTTGGAGGTGCGGTAGGCGCGTTCATGATATTGTCAGTGTCGCCGCAGCAAGCCATCATGTTCCTTGTTTTTCTCGTAGTTCTGCAGCAGCTCGAGAGTAACCTCATTTATCCCAAAGTCGTGGGTACATCTGTTGGCGTGCCGGGTATTCTTGTGTTGATGTCGGTCTTTATCGGCGGTGGGTTGTTTGGTGTTGCCGGTATTTTGTTGGCGGTTCCCATGGTGTCAACGGTTCTGACTTTACTTGCCGACAAGCGATCATCAAAAGATCAAGCTCATCGCGATATCGATGAATCGATGTATGTGATTGACATGCGCAGCGCTGTTGAAGCCGATAAAACCACTGGTAATGTGTCAACGCGCGACGTTATTCAGCCAACAGACCACGTAGATCATACAAAGGAAAACAACGCAGGGGAATCGTCTGTAGACCACTCTCCCAACGAACCAACGAAAAGGTTATAATCAAAAGTACTGCAGCCGCAGAGGACCTCGCGTTGCAAAGCGCTAACTGCACGCATGGCTTTCTGTAACACGAGAAGGGGAAGTGCGTGATTCCGGTCGAAATAAAGACCTTGGTGGTCGTATATCCTCCTAATCCTTCATTTATTGTGTTACAACCTATATCAGAGACCCCTAATGCCAAACAATCTAAGGAACAAGCACCTGATCAGCTTGAACGCACATATGAACCTGAATACAACACCATACAAGACAACGTAATCGATAATCAAAAAGTAGTCCCTATATGGATTGGTTACAACGAAGCACTCCAACTAGGTGCAGCCCTTGAAGACAAGCAGTTCGAACGCCCGATGACTCACGATTTACTGCTTAACATTATGACGAATCTTGATGGTATTATCGATCACATAGTTATCCCTCACGTGAAGGGAGCGTTATTTTACGCTACGATTTACGTGCGCCAATATGATCGCTTGATCAGTATCGACGCTCGTCCAAGCGATGCATTAGCACTCGCTGTGCGCCAATCAGCACCTATTCTTATAGATGAGTCTATTATTGAGCGTATGGGGTGCACATTCTCATTCACTGCTGCAAAAGGATCAGAAGAAGAGGCTCAGGAAATAAAGGAATTCCAAGAGTTTCTTAATGATCTCACTCCTGATGATTTCTCTTAAATGCTTCCCATAGTAATACTTACCAATATAGTAAATCCCGCACTGATTCTATTTCTCTCACCATATACGTGGGCTTCATGAGAGGATATTAGGTATCCAGCATATCTCATGAAGCCCACATGTTACTTAACGCTCGTTTCTATACTTACCTTATATATCACTTTCAGTGATGATATCGGTATCGTTTGAATTCTCACCATGACGCGCTGTCTTCTTGTCTGTGGAGATAGCTACTGCGGTCACACGATCATTGTCGGCAACCTTCATCACACACACACCTTGTGTCGAGCGCCCTAATTCAGAAATACCCTTTACCGGAGTGCGCACAATAACGCCTTCTTCTGAGATGATCATAATCTCATCGTCGGACGCTACAATCTTCATTACCGAAAGCAGGCCCTTCTTCCGCGTCATAGTGATGGTGTACACACCCTGACCACCACGATGATGTGCTGGGTATTCCGACACGGGCGTACGCTTACCAAAGCCTTTTTCGGTTATAACAAACAGATCACAACCAGGCTTTGCTATTTCCATCCCTAATACATGAGCATCAGCCGGAACTGTCATACCACGAACACCCATAGTGCCACGCCCCATAGCCCGCACTTCCTGCTCATTCCAAAGAATTGCCTTACCAGCGGATGATACCATGATCACATTCTCATTTTCCGCAACACGACGCACACTAATCAGACTGTCATCATCCTTTAAGTTAATGGCAATCAGCCCATCGCGACGCGTACGGTCATACTGATTCATTGAGGTCTTTTTTACCATGCCTTGAGCAGTGGCGAACATGAGATATTCGTTTTCAGGGAAATCACGTGTTTCGATAACTGCCGCGATGGTTTCGCCCTTATGCAGCGGTAATAGATTGACGATAGCCGTACCACGAGCATGACGTGACGCTTCAGGAATCTCATACACTTTCAGGCGATATACCTTACCTAACGTACTGAAGAACAGCATATAAGAATGGGTTGAAGCAATAAATAGATGTTCAACGTAGTCGTTATCTTTCAGATTCACCCCTTGCATACCCTTGCCGCCACGCTTCTGCTGTCGATACGTTCCCACCGGTAGGCGTTTCACATAGCCGGCTTTCGTGACGGTAACCACCATCTGCTCGTCGGCGATTAGATCCTCAACGTCGATATCTTTTGCTTCGCCCGATAGACGGGTTTTACGAGCTGAATTGAACTTTTTCTTGATTTCCCGCAGTTCCTCTTTAATGATTTGACGAACGAGGTTGTTATCAGCAAGCACACGCTTGTAATATTCAATTTTCTCAAGCAATGCGGCCAATTCTTCTTCGATTTTCGTACGCTCTAAGCCCGTGAGTCGGCGTAGACGCATCTCGAGAATAGCATCGGTTTGCTTTTTCGTTAACCCAAAACGCTCAGTTAGACGAACCGCCGCTTCCTTGTCGGTTTGAGATGAGCGAATGATATGAATTACTTCATCGATGTTATCAAGCGCGATGATATACCCTTGTAGAATATGGGCTCGCTCTTCGGCTTTTGCTAGTTCATAGCGAGTACGACGAACGATAACATCTTCCTGATGAAGAATGTAGTAATGTAGCATCTCCTTTAATGAAAGAACGCGAGGAATTCCATCTACGAGCGCAAGCATAATCACGCCAAACCCGACTTGCAGCTGTGTATGTTTGAACAGCTTATTCATCACTACATCAGGAATCGCATCTTTTTTCAGATCAATAATGATATCTATACCGTGACGATCAGCTCCATCGTGAATATTTGCTATCTCGGGAAGCTTTTTTTCACGCACCAGCTCACCGAGCTTTTCCATGAGCCGCTGACGATTCACCTGATAGGGTATTTCCTTAATAGTGATAGTACTCTTACCGTTTTTTCCTTCGTGAGATTCCCATTTCGCGCGAATAGTTAAGCTACCGCGTCCTGTTTCATATGCATCAAGTACACCTTTTTTGCCCATAATAATGCCACCAGTGGGAAAATCGGGTCCGGGAAGCGTGGTCATTAACTCTTCGGTTGTGGCATCTGGGTTGTCGATTAATAAGCACACAGCGTCAATTGTTTCGCCTAAGTTGTGAGGTGGTATATTTGTTGCCATACCAACAGCAATACCATTTGAGCCATTAACCAGCAAATTCGGAAACCGCGCTGGTAACACGACTGGCTCTTCAAGGCTTTCATCGTAGTTCGGCTGAAAGTCGACTGTTTCCTTATCAAGGTCGCGTAACAGCTCCATAGCTGTCTTTCCCAAACGAGCTTCGGTGTAACGCATTGCCGCTGCAGAGTCGCCGTCAATAGAACCAAAGTTACCGTGACCATCCACTAAAGGAACACGCATACTGAATGGTTGTGCGAGACGAACCATAGCATCATAAACCGATGAGTCACCGTGTGGGTGATATTTACCAATAACGTCACCAACGGTACGCGCCGACTTCATATGTGGCCGCTGCGGCGTGTAACCGGATTCGTTCATCGCATATAAAATGCGTCGGTGAACTGGCTTTAAGCCGTCACGTACGTCGGGAAGTGCGCGTGATACGATAACGCTCATGGAATATTCCAAGAACGACGTTTGCATTTCCTTACCAAGATACGCGCTGCGAACGATAGTTCCTTCTCCACCATTCGCACCTTCTATGATATCCCCATGGGCGGCAGGCATATCAACGAACATTGCGCGGGCACGCTGCTCTTCCGAAAGGACATGATTATCTAACGTATCGTCTACAGAAATTCCCTCAAGTTCAGTGGAAGGCGCGTTATCACGGTCACTATCAGGAACAAAACTCTCGTTTTCCTCGGTCATCATCGTGTCCTATCTCGTTAAATGTCCAAGAAACGGACATCACGGGCATGCTGTTGAATAAAATTTTTACGGGGTTCTACCTGATCACCCATCAGTTCACTCACAACGCGCTCCGCTTCAGCTGCGTCATCTATATTTACTTGTAAAAGTGTTCGACTGGCGGGCTCCATGGTGGTTTCCCATAGCTGATCAGGATCCATTTCACCAAGACCTTTATAGCGCTGCACATCCCACTTATCAGCGCCACCCATTTCGGAAAGCACTTCACCAAGCGCGCTCTCGTCATAGATATAGCGCTCAATTTTCGGGGATCGTGAGTTTTTCTTTTTCACACCGAAAATAGGCGGTTGTGCGATGTAGATATAACCACGATTAATAAGCTCAGGCATATAGCGATAGAAGAACGTCAATAGGAGGATACGAATATGCGCACCATCAACGTCGGCATCAGTCATGATAATGATGCGATGATAACGGGCTTTCTCAGCATCGAAATCATCACCAATATTGGTACCGATGGCGGTAATGAGCGAGCTAATAGTATCAGATGACAATGAACGGTTTAAACCAGCACGTTC
This sequence comes from Adlercreutzia sp. ZJ138, assembly GCF_011038935.1. NCBI lineage: Bacteria > Bacillati > Actinomycetota > Coriobacteriia > Eggerthellales > Eggerthellaceae > Adlercreutzia > Adlercreutzia sp. ZJ138. The sequence continues at coordinate 35,176 of NZ_JAAKEA010000001.1, forward strand.
AACGTTGAGTATTTTACCGCGTAATGGAAGAATAGCCTGCGTTTTACGGTCTCGTGCTTGTTTAGCCGAACCACCTGCAGAATCACCCTCAACAATGAATATTTCTGACTCTGCCGGTGTTTTACTGGAGCAGTCGGCAAGTTTGCCGGGTAGTGAAAATGAATCGAGTACACCTTTACGGCGAGTCATTTCGCGAGCTTTACGCGCAGCTTCGCGAGCTTTCAGTGCTTGAGTTGCTTTTCCGATAATCCGTTTTGCAGGTGCAGGGTTTTCTTCGAGATATTCGGCGAGTCCTTTCGTCACAGCATTCTGTACGAGTGGACGTATCTCAGTGTTACCGAGCTTTGTTTTCGTCTGTCCTTCGAACTGCGGATCATGTAACTTCACCGACACGATAGCAGCCAATCCTTCACGGGTATCATCTCCCGAAAGGTTACTATCTTTCTCTTTTAGAATACCCTTCGCACGAGCGTACTCGTTAATCGTACGCGTGACTGCCTGCTTGAAACCGTCGAGATGTGTGCCACCCTCGTGCGTATTGATATTATTCGCGAACGCCATAACCGAATTTGTGGAATACGATGTAGTCCACTGCATAGCCACTTCAACAGTGCCATCTTCATTCTCCGCTTCGAAGAACACCGGTTTATTAAGTGTTTCTTTCCCCTCATTCAAATACTTGACGAAATCGGTAATACCACCAGCGTATTGGAACGTTTCAGTACGTGGAACACCTTTCTCATCAGGCGTACGTTCATCATGTAAGATGATTTTTAAGCCGCGATTCAAAAACGCCATTTCACGGAAGCGATTTGCTAACGTCATATAGTCAAATACTGTCGTCTCGGTGAAAATCTCCGGATCAGGCCAAAATGTAGTTTTTGTACCAGTTCCTGTCGCCGCACCAATCCTTTTCAATTTTTCAACTGTTTTACCGTGATCAAACGCGATCTGATATTCACCGCCATCACGCTTCACGCACACCTCCACACGCGTGGACAGGGCATTAACGACCGACACACCCACGCCGTGTAAGCCTCCAGATACCTTGTAACCCTCGCCGCCGAATTTACCACCAGCATGGAGAATAGTTAAAACCACTTCAACTGTAGGAATTTTTTCCTTTGGATGTTTATCAATAGGAATACCACGACCGTTATCCGTAACCGTGATGGAATTGTCAGGATGAATCCATACCTCAATCTTATCGCAGAATCCAGCAAGAGCTTCGTCTACTGAGTTATCAACTACCTCATACACCAGATGGTGTAAACCACGCGGGCCAGTTGATCCAATATACATACCCGGGCGCTTACGAACAGCTTCGAGTCCTTCAAGGACCTGGATATCTGATCCATCATAATGATCTGGTTTGTTAGCCACGTGCTGCGCTCCTTTTCCAGTGCGTTATTCAATGGCAGAAAAATCCGCGGAAACCATCGCATGATATCCGCGGATACATTATTCACCAAAGTTGATGAGAATGACCACCTGAAAACAGCTGAATCTTGATCAGCTGAACATTCTAGCATAGTCTCTTTTCATACAAAGGTTTATCAGATCATCTACGGATATTCACATATGATCTAAGCACTGATTTCACTTCAAAGTAGTAAAAATATCATGAAATGTCTTTACTTCGGCTTAGGTTGGCTCGTATTGCTTTATCGAGCGACTTTTTCACCTGTTCGTTATCAATATCTTTCACGTGATCGATAAGTATATCGAATGTCTCAGCCGGAACTTTAAGTTTTTCAAACCTATCAGAACGTGATATATTTTCATCCGATCCTTTCTTTAGATTCCCGTCTTCATCAAGAAAAGGATGGCGTGAACGCATATCCATTTTTGACGGCAGTATCTTGAATCTTTCAATATACTCCCCTGATTCTCGAAGTTTCATCTTTAGAAATTCTTGACGAGCATCAAGGTCTGATCTCACCATACTGTCATCGGAATATACAATTAGTTGCTTTGGTAAGAAACGACGTGTTTCACGTGAAACACGTTTACAGTCAGTCGTATGGTCAATAGAAGACCTATTATTACTATGCTCTTTAACACCGAATTCTATTACGGATAATCCGACATCACACATATGCTCAGACTGATGAACAGTCGTACAAGAATCGACTTCAGAATCTATGACATCCGAAGAAGGATAATAATCGGTATCTTTCATAATATACACTGCATTCGTATGCATAAGAATAAGACCAGAAGCCTCACCATATACTTCTTCAACTGCACGACGCCAAGCAGCATGAACTTGGGCAACGCGAATAGCTTTCTTTGATAAACCATACACGGAAGACGATCGCATGAAATCGTTAATACCCACATTTAACCGCTTCATTCAACGCCTCCCTTCCAGAAAATGGGGGCGTATCACGTTCGATAAAGGTACTCCCCTTCTCTTTTCCTAATGTAACCACACGCGCGCGGTAGAGTGTTTCGTTATCAAAGTAGTCAAGGTGTGCTGTAGTAATAAATGTTTGCATGTCTTTTGATAAGAATGATATTAGCGATTGACGACGATCATCATCAAGTTCACTCATTACGTCGTCTAGGAGAATGATCGGCTGTTGACCTAGTATCTCATGAATAAGAGCTACCTCAGCGAGCTTAAATGCTAACACTAACGACCGTTGTTGACCTTGACTACCGTATGCTGCCACGTTCATCCCGTCAATTTGAAACTCAATGGTATCAGCATGCGGACCAACAAGAGATCGCCGCCGCGCTAGTTCTTCTCCTTTTCGTTGATTAAGACAAGCACGTAATAAATCTCTGGCTTCATCACGAACGAACGGTATGTGATTATATTCATGGGCTAAAACGCTTTCACTATCACGCTCCCATGAAGGAATATAGTACCCCGATACTGTTTCTTTTTCATCCGTTATCTCTTGATAAAACGATGCTAAATAAACCATGAGCTTTGAAAATAGCGCTGCACGGTAACAGGTAAGCTGAGCACCGACGGTTACGATTATCTCATTCACCGCATCTAATATATCCGGTTCACAACCTTCCTTTAATGCAGAGTTTTTATGCTTAAGCAACTTCTCATAGTCTTTCCGAATCAGATAATGGTTCATTGACAGTTGTTCTCCAAGAGCATCAACTGCTTGACGACGAGTGGACATCGATCCTTTTGCAAGATTTAAATCATCCGGAACAAAGGCGACTGAAGGAATTATCCCTTTCATATCTCCATTGCGTTTTGATTTACCATTCAATAAATAATGGCGTTTATTATCAATTATGCGAGTCTCTAAGGAAAGCTGACGATTACCATCACTTATATCCGCTGTTATCGATGTATAGGTACAATCTTTTCGAACCAGCTGATCGGTGGACGCATGCCGAAGCGTACGTTGCGCCGTTACTAAGCGCAATGCTTCCATGAGATTTGTCTTCCCTGTCGCATTCGGTCCAACCAGAATAGTGAGCGGCCCTATATCAGACAACTCAAATGCCGCATAACTGCGGAAATTCGACAGGGTAATATGGCGAATTGTTAAACTCACACAACACCACTGTTTTAAGAAATACGCACTGGCATGACGAGATAGAGGAAATTATCCGGGTTATCCGATTTAAATATTCCTGGTTTCATACCCTCATTAACCTCAAGAAATACCTGATCAGTATCAATTGCCGCCAATCCATCGAGCACATAAGCATAATTAAAAGCAATCTCAACTGATTCGCCTTCAGCTTCACACGAAACAACTTCTTGAGCTGATCCGACATCGTGAGCCGCTGAAGACACCTGTACCGCTTGTGCTTCGGCATCAATAGAGAAACGCACCGGTGATGATGTCTGAATCAGTAACGACGCACGCTTTACAGCAGACACTAAATGGTTCTTATCCATAGCAACGCGTGTAGCACATGTTTTAGGTAGTAGTTGGCGATAATTTGGGAATGATCCTTCAATACGGCGATTAATAAGCATAGTGTCATGATATGTTACGACGATTTGGTTTTCCGCTAAGGCAATAGTTACATCGTCATCAGACTTCACCATAGCTGCAATTTCTTGTAAAAAAGGTCCTGAAATAACAGCTTCAAAGTTGTCAGCTGCGGCCTCAGGAACCTCTGATTCAGCGATAGCAAGGCGATATGAATCGGTTGCCACCATCTTCAAGGTTGTTTCTTCTAATGTGATCAGTACGCCAGTAAGAATGGCACGACTTTCATCTTTCGACACTACGCGTGCAACTTTCTTAACCATAGAAGACAACTTCGAGAAAGGAATTCGTATCTTTTGATGGACATCCACGTGAGGAAAGCCTGGGAATTCCTCTGCATCGAGTGTCTTAATTGAGAAAGAAGCTGTATCACACGTGATAATAGCTGACTCTCCTTCCAATGCGAAATGAACTGCCGCATCAGGAAGACTCTTTACGATTTCACTAAACAGCTTACCCGGAACAACTACACGTCCGGGTGTATCAATGAGTGCCGCAACAGTGTACTGGATAGATAACGATAAGTCGGTTGTTTGCAGTGTTAATGAGTCATTATTTGCATCGATATAAATACCTGAAAGTACGGGAAGTGTCGACCGGGTTGAAATTCCCTTTAAAACGACAGATAGTGCATTTTGCAGCTCTGATTGATTAATACTGAATCTCACGATTATTTCCTTCCCTACAGTGATTCGTTGCTTCTTCTATATCTATTGGTTTTTGAATAACAACAATAATAACGACGGTTAAAAAGTGGAAAACTGTTAAAACCGCATATGAGAGTGAAAATGTTCATTCTTGAATACAGTGTAAATCTCTCCAAGATATCCACCTGTTTTATTGCTGAAATTATCTTTCCCCTATCGATTGGTGGTTATCAGTCATATTTGAGTCATGTTTTATCATGTTGTCCACTTTTCCTAAATTTCTTGAATGAGCTGGCGTAATGTTTCAATTTCCTCACGCAACTCTCGGTTTTCTTTCATTTTCTCTTCAATGATAGAAACTGAATACATGACGGTCGAGTGGTCTCGGGAGAATTTCTTTCCTATGTCGTTGTATGGTAAATCGAGGATTTGTCGACAGAGATAAATAGCCACTTGACGAGCATACTTGATCTCACGCGTACGTTTCTTTCCTACTAAATCGTTATGGTTGACCTTATAGAAGCCCTCGACTGTTTTTTGAATATCAGCGATAGTAACTCTCCGTGATGGCCCGCCGGTAAAATGATTCTCAAGCAGTTTTTTTACGTCGTCGAGCGTAATATTCTTAGAACTAACCAAGGAAATTTGGTAGATCACCTTGGTTACTGCGCTTTTTAGTTCTCGAATGTTTGAACTCGAACTTTCTGCGATATACATCTGGATATCTTCAGGGATGACGAAATTATCATCATGTTCGTTTTCTTTATATTCGCTGATAAAACTACGCACGATACCGAGCTTGGTTTCAAATTCGGGTGGTTGGATATCAAACGTACCGCCCGAATTAAACCTGCTGATGTAACGCTCATCGATATCGATATTCTTTGGTGCACGGTCGGCGGAGAGAACTACTTGTTTTCCCTCATCAATAAGCTTGTTGAAGATCTGAAACACGATGTCGAGAGTTTGTTTCTTACCTTGAAGCCATTGAACGTCGTCAATAAGTAATACGTCAGCTTCTTCGTATTTATTCTTAAAGTTACGATAACTCTGTTTTTCCTTGTCATGTGCGGCGCTGGCATCCATATAGTCCGACAACAGTTCAGCAGAATCGACATAGATTGTCTGGAGATGAGGTTGCGTCTCGTTGATATAGTTTTGTATAGCGCGAAGTAAATGAGTTTTTCCTAATCCAGATCGTCCATAAATAAACAAAGGATTAAGTGTCTTCTTTCCGGGTACTTCAGCAACTGACACCGCCATATGATATGCCATTCGATTCGAATCGCCGATGACGAAATTCTCGAAAGTTAGGGCCCCTGTTACGCTGTCACACATGCGCCCACTGGAATACCTTTTAACCGGAAAATCGTTGGGTTGAATTGATACCTGGTCAAATACCTGTGACCTTTGTATTATTTGATCTTCCTTCTTATTTGTTAGTTGTTCTAGCTCAGAAGGTTGAAAGAGATTTGCTATCTCTTCAGTTGTTGTCGCTGATGATTGGGTTGTTGTCGTGGAGGTAGAGCGCACATTTCCTGTATTAGATTGGGTTTGTTGTGAATATAAGCCCTGTGTAGCGTCAACTTCTACCACAACGGTGAATGGTATTCCATATTCATCACTGAGTGCGCGCTTGATATAGCCAACATAATGCCGTTCAATCCAGGTTTTAATAAATTCGTTATCAGCGGTCAGCATAAGAAAACCGTCACTCATCGCTTGAGGTTGGAGTCTGGAAAAGAATGCATTGATCTGAGCAGGGTCGATCTCTTCGTACTCTTTAACTGTTTCGCATAGTACGTTCCAGGTATGTTCGAGCTTTTCGCTGTTCATTGCAGTCGTCTCTCCAGGTTTCGTCTGCCGATTATTCCTTATGAGCGCCTTCGGGTAACTTCCGATTTTATATCAAATAAGGGTCGATGGGGTGCTTCATAAGAGAAACGTTCTACAAAGAGCTTGCTACCTGAAATCCCATATCAGTGAGAATTCTCTTCTTTCCCATTGTTTTTTCCAATAGTCCCGCTTCTTCGAGGCGTTGAAGTTCCTTATGGGTTGAAGAAGTTGGGTAACCAGTAAGGTTTACCACGTCGGTAACCCCAAGTGCTCCTTCAGATTCGAAGCATTTAAGAATATCACGTTGACGTTCATTTAACGGAGGTGCAGGGATACTTGAGTGATTACGATTACCTACCATCTGCTGATTAAACGCAGACCTGGGATGTTGTTTTAGACTAACGGTTACTACTGCGCCCGTTCCGAGATTATCCTCGATCGAAATTGTTCCATTTTTCATATCGAGATACTCTTTTGTGAGAGGTAAACCGGATCCAACACCTCGAATATAGCGTTTCATTGGTTCGATTGCTGAGGTAAAACCTGGTAATTGAGCTTTGGTTTTATCGGTGATACCTGGCCCTTGGTCAGCAAATCTGATAGTATTGCCGTCGTCAAGGATTGACACAACGATCTCTTCGAATCGCGCATGAATAAAGTTTTCGGACACTTCGCGAATGACCGCATATGGAATTGTTCCTCCAAGCACGCGTGCTTCGCGGTCGATAGATGATGCGAGTGTTTCAATAAAATCGGCTGTCGGAGCGGGTTGAATCTCAATTACGCGTGGCGCGGCAAGCTTATCGTCATAGCGGGCTATTCGAGCTATTGTATGGACGTATGAGTAATCAAACCCTCCCTCTTCTAAGGAAACATTAGGGTGATTCTCGTTATGTTCGATCTGGTTTTCCAATTGTTTTCCGTTTTCAGACCTGATATTTCATACTTTTCAAGATTATTCCGCGCTCATTGTAGCTGTTTTTAGATAATGAATCTATTCATCTGCGAAAAGAGAGAATTTCCTTTACTGTTTCCATTATTCATCCAGGTGAAAATATCGTATTCATAAGGGGTTTCCCAGGTTTTTAACTTTTTATTCATGAAATGTTGAAAACATTGAAAAGTAGCTATAGGAAATTGGGGAAAACTAATGAAAGAAGAGATGAGTTGTTGAATAATTCTCAAAACAAAAAGGGAATCGTTCGAAAACTGAGAAAACCTACTTGAACAGGATAATCGTTAATTTGACAAGATTTAAAAAATAATTTTCAGAGATGTTGTTGTTAAATAATATTAAAATACCAGGTCAAAAGCGACAAAACAGATGTTTGTATTATTAAATGCCTGATGAAACACTATGTCATATGTAAAAGGTAACACTCTTGACAAATTGAAAAGAAAGGTTTTTCCACCACGGTTTATGAGTGATTTCGAAGTTTTCAACATTTTCCACAATTTCATGATCGACATACAGGATAACAAAAGAGATAAAACTCTTTATCTTATATAATTCCCGTTTCTTTCCTTGTTTTTTCTCTTCACACTGCAGGTATATAAACGAAAATTGGAAGGCCGTGATGAAAGCCGGGGAGGTTTTAGGTATCAATATGAATTATGAAAAACAGTTGACGAGCTGGGAATTCAGTATATAATTTGGGAGTTGCTCTTAACCATGAAAGGGAAATAATATGAAGCGCACGTATCAACCTAACACTCGTAAGCGGGCTAAGTGCCACGGTTTCCGTGCTCGTATGGCGACCAAGAGCGGCCGTAAGGTTTTGGCTCGCCGCCGCGCCAAGGGACGTAAGCGTCTTTGCGTGTAAAAGGAAACTTAGGTTGGAGACTATATCATCGAAACAGGAAATCTCCGATCTCTTTTCCTCTGGCAAGCGTTTCCATACGCCTTACCTGACTTTCATAGTGTTACCAACAAAGCGGCACGACCTTAATGGTCGTGTTGCTTTTATAGCGGGAAAAAAGTTAGGGAATGCTGTTTGGAGAAACCGTGCAAAGAGACGCATGAGAGAGGCGTGTTATTTGGCGGGAGGTCCCTGGAAAGGATTTGATGTGGTATTTCTCGCGAAAAGAAATGTGAGTAGTATTACATTTAAAACACTTGTCAGTGTATGTACCGAAACAGCGCAAAAAGCTGGGTTTGTTCGAGATTCCGTTTATGATAGACAGAATTAAACAACTTCCCGTTCGAGTAGCAACGCTTGTTATTTTGTTTTACCAAGCTGCGATATCTCCTTTGTTTCCCTCGTGCTGCCGATTTCAACCAACATGTTCTCAATATAGTTTGATTGCTTTTCGGAAATATGGGTTCAAAAAAGGTTTTATCCTCACCATTAAGAGGATTTTACGGTGTCGTCCGGGAGGACCACATGGTTACGATCCTGTACCCTGAGCGGGATCTGTACTGCGTGGTGCTCTTTGGTATATAAAGGAAGGAAGGAATTATGTGGTCGGTATTCAAAGATTGGATCTTTGATATCATCAGTTTCTTCTACAGCTTCGTTGGTGACTGGGGAATGGCGATTATTATTATCACCGTCATCTTCCGTCTGATCATGGCTCCGATTGTACATAAGCAGTCGAAATCGAGCTATCAGATGCAGAAGATCCAGCCTAAGATCCAACAACTGCAGTCGAAGTATGCTGATGATCCTCAACGTATGAATGTTGAGATGCAGAAATTGTACGCAGAAGCGAAATTCAACCCGCTTGCTGGATGTTTACCAATGCTTCTACAAATGCCAATTTTTATGGCGTTGTTTCAGGTGTTGCGCGAGATGGGCGATCGTGTTCAGGGCACGTATGAGTTCTATAATCTCGTTCCTAGCTTGGTTACTACACCATCACAGGCTCTTGGTCAGGGATTTCTCTTTTTCTTACCCTATGTCATCTTGATGGTTGTGTTCGCAGGAGCAACATTCTTACCAATGTTTCTTCAGCAGAAGAATAACTCCGATCCTAAGCAAAAGCAGCAGATGTACATTATGTCTGGTCTTATGAGCTTAATGATGCTGTGGATTGGTTGGAGTTCGCCAGCAGGCGTGCTTTTATTCTGGGGAGTGTCATCTCTCTTCGGTGTTGTACAACAGCAAATTGCAATGAGTATTATGCGTAAGCGTGATGAAGAGGAATCGAACGAGATCGAAGTTCAGCCGATTGAGATTGATGTGACGAGGAAGGAAAAAAAGCCTCGCCCTAAGAAAAAAGGCGGCAAAAAGAGGCATTAATAGTTGTTTCACGTGAAACAACTGGTGGATTAAAGGAGCAACTATGGCTGAAGAGCTAGAAAAAGAGCAGCCTGACGACTATGTTGAGCTCACTGACGAAGATATTGATCGTATAGCTGATACTGCTATTGGTGTTTTGAAAGATATTTTGAAGCACTTCAATGTTGGTGAGGTTGTTATTGATGAATATGAAGGCGATGAAGGAGAACTCATACTAGATATCACCGGTGATAATCTTGCGGTTCTTATTGGACGTCATGGGAAAACACTCGATTCTTTACAATTTCTCGTGTCAGCTATTACGTTAAGAACGCTTGGATTCCGTTATCCGGTTGTTATTGATGTTGAGGGATATAAAGGGCGTCAGCGTGAGAAATTGGAGTCTATTGCTCGTTCATCTGCGAATCGGGCAGCATCTCAGCATAAGTGTGTAAAACTGCGACCTATGACTCCATATGAGCGGCGTATCGTTCACATTGCTCTTCGTGATGATGATCGAGTTGAAACCGCATCCGAAGGTGAAGGGTCAGCTCGTCATGTAGTGGTTATTCCTCGATAAAATCGAATACATAGTTTGATTATAAAGACTCCCAAGTGCTGATATAGCTGGGGAGTCTTTTTCTATTCTTGCCATGCAGATGAAGTTCCACTGTGGTATAGAAATTAGTAATCAGGTAGGATACAGTGCTCAACCAGTTAAAAACCAAGGAGCCTTCATGCATGACGATCTTCTTCGGAAGCATCTTGAGCTAGTTATTGAAGCAAATAAGATAACAAACATAACACGTATTTCATCTTTTAACGAGGGAATGAGACTTCATGTTGCTGATTCCCTTATTGGATTAGAAGAAATAAACGCCGCTCCTATAGGAAAATATGCTGATATTGGATCAGGTGCTGGATTTCCAGGGATACCGCTTGCCATTGAAACAGGCCGTGAAACCCTCTTAGTTGATTCCGTACGGAAAAAGACCGCTATTCTTGATTCATTTATAAAAACGCTTGAATTGGAAAATGTATCAACGTATACGGGAAGAATTGAAGACCTTGGAAGGGAAAGAGCAGGGCAATTTAGTGTAGTTACAGCGCGTGCCTTGGCTAAATTATCGATTCTTATGGAACTATCGAGTCCCTTGCTTTGTGATAATGGTTTACTTGTTTGTTATAAAGCTCTCGTTGATGATGACGAATTGGGACATGCTTTAGAGTTACAAAAAAAGCTTGCAATGAGCTACGTTTCAGATCGAACTGTATCTTTAGATGATAAAACACGTAGAATTATCTGCTTTAAGAAGCAAGGGAAACCAAAAATAAAATTACCACGAAACGTTGGTATGGCTCAAAAGAAGCCTTTATAACGCCGGAAGATAGTTACTTCAACGGATGTGAGAGCGAATGTTTCATATGAAACATCGAGAAGGTATATACTTTGAATCGTCCGATGAAAGGGGATTTCTGTGGGCTTATTCGATAGCTTGAAGCGCGATAGACATAAAAAGGAATCTGAAATATCAGCAACTTCTGATCCTATTATTAAGGAACCGAAAGAAGAAATTACTCAAATAGATTCGATTGAAGATATTGAGGCTACTCCCGTTATTGAGCGAGAAGTGAAACAACCCGAGCCGGTGCGGGATGTCGTGATTGAGAGCCGTCCGTTGAAGTCGTATGCTGACAAGGCTCCAGTAACTCACGTTGTTGGTCAAACAAAGGTTATTGCTATCATTAATCAAAAGGGTGGAGTTGGTAAGTCGACAACATCTATCAACTTAGGTGCTGCTCTTGGTGAAATGGGTAAACAAGTTTTGCTTATTGATCTTGACCCACAAGGAAACTCTTCAAGTGGTTTAGGAATCGATAAAGGTGCAGTTCAAAACTGTATTTATGACGTACTACTTAACGATGTGCCGATAGAGCAAGCTATTATTCCCGATGTATACGAAGGGTTAGACGTTGTTCCTGCAACAATCAACCTTGCTGGTGCGGAAGTTGAGCTTGTTTCTGAGATGGCACGTGAAAACCGTCTTAAAGATGCTGTTGGCACGATGAGAGGGAGATATGATTTTGTTTTTATCGACTGTCCTCCCTCTCTCGGTTTATTAACTGTTAATGCTCTTGTTGCAGCAGATAAACTGTTAATCCCAATTCAGTGTGAATTCTATGCATTGGAAGGAGTGACAAAACTTCTTGATTCGATGAATCGTGTCAAAAGTCGCTTGAATCCAAGTTTAGATATCTATGGCGTGCTTATGACGATGTACGATGGAAGGACGACGTTATCGCGACAAGTTGTCGAAGAGGTGAGAAATTACTTCGGCAGAATTGTTTTTGAGACAATGATTCCTCGAACCGTCAAATTATCAGAAGCCCCGAGCTATGGTCAGCCTATTACTCAATATGATCCTGCCGGCAAAGGAGCGCAATCGTACGTTGATCTTGCAAAGGAAGTGATCTCTCGTGGCTAAAAATACACGCAGTGGTTTAGGCCGTGGTTTAAATTCTCTTATGGGTAGTATTTATAACGAGGCAATTCCAGAAGAGAAACCTGAACCGATCAAACATACGCAACCTACCCAATCTGTCCAGGTTGTGAAGCCTACTCAACCTGTTCCACGTGTAATGGTAGAAGGTGAAGATGTACCATCAGAGTCGATTAAAGCCGTAAAAATGACTCCTGAACAGCGAGCAGAACAAGCTCGAGAAAACGAAATACATTCGGTAATAGTAGAAGATCTTAATCAAGCTGTTAGTAGTGAGGATATATCTATCAGTGTTGTTTCCGAACAAAGTACCGATGAAATATCTATCGACTTAATTGAGCCGAATCCTGATCAGCCCCGAACAAACTTCAAACGAGAAGAATTAGAAGAACTAGCCGCTTCAATAGAGAAGGATGGGTTACTTCAACCCATTTTAGTTCGTTCGATTGATGGAGAAAGATATCAGATCATTGCAGGTGAACGCAGATGGCAGGCATGCAAATTAATTGATTTGAAAACTGTTCCTGTTCGAATTAAAGAAGCGGACAATGATCAGGCTTTAGAGCTTGCATTGGTTGAGAATCTTCAGCGTTCTGATTTGAATCCAATTGAAGAGGCATATGGATATCGGAGAATGATGGAGCGTCGTGGTATGACGCAGGCCGAAGTTGCTCAAGCAATGTCGAAAGGTCGTTCAACGGTAGCGAATGCATTACGGTTGCTTGATCTTCCTGAAGACGCCCAGCAATTACTGTTTGAAGAGAAAATTACTGCGGGTCATGCGCGTGCTATCTTATCTATTCCCACACAAGAGGGACGACAAAAACTAACTGATAAGCTATTACAAGAAACTCTTTCAGTGCGTGAAGCGGAAGCGATTGCACGGTTAATGTCTGGTAAAACATCGGCAGCAAAGCAATCTCGTGCACCGTTACCTGATTCATATAAGAAAGTTGCTACTGAGCTTAAGAAAGTGTTAAGTGCACCTGTTCGCGTTAAGTCAGTTAAAGGGAAAAATAAAATCGAAATTGAGTTTAAAGACGAAGAAGATTTGAAACGTCTGTTTAATCAATTATCTTCCGAGTAGAACAATCGTTAACATCAATGTTTCACGTGAAACATTGATGTTAACGAAGATTGATTCTTATTACATAAACAATTAGTGCGAGCTCCTTCTTATTTTCAAGGAGCTCGCACTCTTTCAATGCTAGTAAGTGTTTAAGGATAAGAAATCAAGAAAGAGAAGAATCTAATATAAGGATAGTATCTTAGCTTTATAGCAAATGTGTTTGCTTTAATTGTCCACATGCTCCCGCAATGTCACTTCCGCGAGAATCACGTATTGTTACTTCTATACCACTATTGGTTATTTCTGAAACCCATTTCTTTATTACTGCAGCAGATGAGGGTTGATAAGGGGAATCCTTAATGGAATTGATAGGAATAAGATTAATATGACAGAGAAGACCTTTACAAAAACGAAGTAATGCTTGAAGATCACTTGGCTGATCATTGACGTTTCGGATCATGATATATTCGAATGTAACACGTCGTTTCGTTGCTCTGATATAAGATTGGAGTTCTTTCCGAAGGTCGGGAAGAGGAAAACATGCAACCTTTGGCATCAGGTGATCGCGAGTTTCCTGCACTGTAGAGTGTAGAGATACGGCAAGCGTGAATTGTTCTGGTTCTGAAGCAAGCCGTTGAATACCTGATAGTACACCGCAGGTTGATAAGCTGATATGTCGTGCACCGAGAGCTATTCCTTTTGGGTTATTAAGAATGCGTAGCGCAGCAAGAACGTTATCATAATTGAGAAATGGTTCACCTTGTCCCATACCGACGATATTGGTAACACGTTTTCCCATATCTTCTTGTGCTAAAAGAACCTGGTCAACGATTTCCCCTGGGAAAAGGTTTCGAATAAAACCCTCGTTTCCTGTAGCGCAAAAGTCACAAGCCATTGGGCATCCGATTTGAGTAGAGAAACAAACTGTTAACCGCGAATCGTTCTTTGAGGGAATGGCAACGGTTTCAACACAGGTGCTGTCGTGAAATTCGATAATGTACTTTCTCGTTCCGTCTTTCGAAATACTCCTATTAATGATTGATGGTGTATAGAGTGGATACATCTCTGAAAGGGTTAATCGTAACGCTTTTGGGAGATTAGTCATCTTGTCGTATGAGTCAACATGGTGAACATAAAGCCATTCTTCGAGCTGACGAGCGCGAAAAGGACTTTCTCCGAGTTCTTTCATGAGAACTGATAGCTGATTTGGTGAATATGTTTTGATATGAGTTTCCATAAGGAAGATTATACCTGTTTCACGTGAAACATGCGCATTGTACGGCGAGCTGCGCTGATAAGAGGGCGTTTTGCTATACTGCATGAGCCGAATAATATAGCGAAAAGGAGTTGTGGTGAACACGTTGAATCCGAGCTCATGCAGTGTCGCATTGCTTGCTGGCGGAAAGAGCGGCGAGCGAGAGATTTCTCTCGCTTCTGGTAAGGGTGCTTATGAAGCACTTAGAGAAGCGGGTTATTCGGTTACCATGCTCGATCCGGCGTCGAACAATGACCTCGTATCGTTGATTACCGGTGATTTCGACGTTGCCTTCTTATGTATGCATGGTAAATACGGTGAAGACGGTACGCTGCAAGGTATGCTTGAAATGATTGGGTTACCATACACCGGGTCAAACGTGTGGGCGAGTGCTTTAGCTATGGATAAAGCAAAGGCAAAACTGTTTTATATTCAAAACGACATTCCAACTCCTTTATCAATCACCCTCCATATTGATGATGAGTATTCTCTAAAGGAAATCGTAAAAACCGTTGGGGAACACTGTGTGGTGAAGCCTGGGACTGAAGGAAGCGCACTTGGCGTGTTTATCGTTAAAGGAGAACAAGAAATAGCCGATGCGATAGATCAGGCGTTTGAGATTGACACCGAGGTGTTGATAGAACGCTACGTTCAGGGAACTGAGTTGACGGTAGCTGTTGTGGATGATCTCGATACAACAAAAGCGCTACCTGTAATTGAAATCGTACCAAAAAGCGAGTTCTACGACTTTGAGTCGAAATACGCCCCTGGTGGCTCTGAACACATATGTCCTGCACGAATTTCTAGTGAAACGACCTGTTGTGCGCAAGATCTTGCTATTCGAGCACATAAGGCACTAGGATGTTCGGGGGTTTCGCGAACCGATATTATTCTCGACGAGAACGGGGAGTGTTGGGTGTTGGAAACAAACACACTTCCCGGAATGACGAGTACATCGCTGCTTCCCGATGCCGCTCGCGCAGCGGGAATTAGCTTTCCTGAACTTTGTACTATGTTGATACGAGATGCTTTAAAAACTTCAAACTAGGTAATGTGAAAGAAAAGCCCCTATCGAGGGGCTTTTCTTTCACCGGGAGGTGTTATACGAAGTATTCTTTCTTGATGAGGTATTAAAACAACCCGAAAGAATGCAGGATAAAAGCAACGAAAGCGATAAGGCAGAGAATAAATGCCCAGCTGATCAAATAGCAGCCTATATTCCCTTTTCTTCCGTGTTCGACCATTTTCTCCGTAAACGATCGCCTTGTTTTAATGAATGCGGTTCCCTTATCTAATGTTGGCAACTTAGTCTTCGTTGAAGGGAGCCAGTTTCCATTACTATCGATAATACTCTGTAATTCATGATCGTTTAGCAAAAGGGAACGTCGGTTGCCGTCGACCATATCGTTGCCAAATTTACTCACAAACGGAAGGAATGATTCTTCAAGTGAGAGATCGTAGCATATGAGAGCCATTTCACCCCAATATTCACCTGGTTCGGGGATATCGGAATATGCAACAAATGAAAGTACTGCGTTCAATTTCCATCCGCGTGCAGAAAGGACACGTAGTGTTCTCGAAACATTTGCGTTAAAAAATCCAACCTCTCCGTCGAAACGGTTTTTCAGCCAGGCGATTGAAACGTGGTTTTCTGTTTTGAAAACGATATCGTAGCGGTCGCCAACAAGATTGTCGGCTCCTAATAGAACCGCCGCCTCTTTTTTTGAAGGAGTACTGAAGCGCTCGTAGGAACCGAAGAATTTGTCGGTAAGCACGGGATTCCTTTCGTCCGTGGTGGGACCAGCAGCTGTGTTTGGGGTAGTATGACCTGCTGAATGTATGATAGATGATAAGGTGGGGCGTATGGAAAATAAGCATATAACTGGAATACCTGCGGCATTGAATGCGTTTATCAGCGATGGGACGCCCGACGAGATTGTATTCCGATACGCTTCGCTTACTGAAGTGGCAAAGTCGCACGATTTTGGCGATTTAGACCACAATATCGTTGTTATAGATACTGAGACAACAGGTTTTTCGTTCAATCATGACGAACTGACCCAAATTGCGGCAGCACGTATGGAACAAGGAAAGATCATCGATTGGTATGTAACGTTCGTGAATCCCGGTAAACCCATTCCCGAAGAGGTTGCTCGACTAACCAATATTCATGATGAAGATGTGATCGATGCCCCTTCCCCTAACGAAGCACTTGCAGGTTTGGTGGAATTCGCAGGCGATGCTAAACTGGTTGCCCATAACGTAGATTTTGATCGCACGTTCACTACACGGCATCCCAGCGGGTATCCGCTCCTTGAAAACACATGGATCGATTCGCTTGATCTGTCGCGTATCGCTCTTCCCCGTTTAAAGTCGCATCGTCTGATCGATTTGGTGAAAGCGTTCGGACTTCCTTTATCGACACATCGTGCCGACGATGATGTGGCGTCTACGTGCGCCGTGTTACGCGTGCTGTTTGCTGCAGTGTATGAAATGCCCCTGAATCTCACAGCGTTCATTGCTAGCTTGGCATCACAGGAAGAATGGTCGAGCCGTATCGTGTTCGATGAGATCACTCGCCAGAAAGCAGCCAATACTGCCATTCCTCGTTTTTCGTTGCGTTCGATTCGCGATGCAAGGGTGTGTACTCGGGAATTTAACGCAAAGGCTGATGCAGACGATATAGCAGCTGATCCTATAAGGAATCTTACGTTTCCTTCGAGTAACGAACTAAGTGAATTGTTTTCCCGAGACGGGTTACTCGGCCGCATGTATGATGACTACGAACCTCGCAAAGAACAATGTACTATGGGTTGCGTAGTGGGAGCTGCATTTGAACGCAGTGAGAACTTAATTGTTGAGGCGGGTACTGGAGTGGGAAAATCGATTGCGTATCTGGTGCCGTCGGTACTTCTCGCGAAACGGAACAACATTACCGTCGGTGTGGCGACGAAAACAAACGCATTACTTGATCAGCTGGTGTACCATGAGCTTCCCGCTCTCGCTGCGGCTTTACAAGATACGTATCCCGATATGAGTCCGCTTACCTATGCGTCGTTGAAAGGTTTTTCGCATTACCCTTGTTTGCGGCGTATTGACCAAATTGCTGCTTCGGGTGCGCATATGAAAGAGGTGGCGGGCAAAAGCGTATCGCAGGCTCCTGCGATTGCGGCGCTACTGTCGTATATTGAGCAAACCGAATATGACGATATGGATTCCCTGAAGCTTGATTATCGCGTTCTTCCGCGAAAGGCTGTTACTACGACGAGTCATGATTGTTTGAGAAGGAAATGCCCGTATTTCAACACGTCGTGCTTCGTTCACGGGCAGCGTCGCCACGCTGAGCACGCTGATATTATTGTGACGAATCATAGCTTACTGTTCTGCGACCTTGCTGCCGATGGAGGGCTTTTACCTCCGGTGCGGTATTGGATTGTTGATGAGGCTCATGGAGCAGAACAAGAAGCACGCCGAGCGTTTTCGGTGAACTTAGAAGCAGAAGATCTGCTGCGAGCAGCTGCACGCGCAGGTGCCGATGAATCGGCTCGTAACGTGTTTATTGCAGCTGAACGACGAGTTGATGCCGGTGGCAACGGTGAGAAAGCAACATTGTTCTATGCGCTCACTTCGCGCGCAAAATCAGCGGGAAAGATGTATGCGGAAGCGGCAGTAGTATATGCAGAGCATATGAAGGACATGGTGTTTTTCGCTCCCGGTAAGCGGGGACGTGGTTACGACATTGCGGAAGTGTGGTTAAACGATGATGTACGGCGTAGCGCTACGTTCGCCCATATGGCAATGTTTGCTGATACGCTTATCGGCGCGGCAGAAAAGCTGGTTACTACGTCGCAGGAGCTTGTTGCTTATCTTGAGGATGTTGAGGGTGCTGCCGAGGTTCAACGCGAGATCGCGTCTCTTGCCATGGAGGCGAAACGGCAGATTAATGCGTTAGAGCTGATTATCCGTTCACCAAGCGATACATACGCATATTCAGCGACGGTAAGCCGCAAGCAGGATCGCGTTATGGAAAAACAAGAAGCGTTGCTGGTAGAGGTAGGAGACAAGCTAAACGAAACACTATTTGCCCGAACCCATTCGGTGGTGTTTGCTTCCGCAACGTTGTCGGTGAATGGAACGTTTACTGCGTTTGAATCGGCGTTGGGTTTAAATACTGGTGAATTCTCGCACGCACGCACCTGCATGCTTGATTCTAGTTATGACTTTGATACGAATATGATTATCTATGTGGTATCTGACATACCCGAGCCAATGGATCCTTCGTATTTGAGCAAATTACAATCGCTGCTGATCGCCACTCATATTGCACAGCAGGGTTCAATACTTACACTATTTACGAATCGCCGTGAAATGGAAGCCTGTTTTAACGAGGTACAGCCTTGTTTGAAAGCGCATGACCTGCGACTGGTTTGTCAGAAGTGGGGAGTGTCGGTGAAGGGTCTTCGTGACGATTTTCTCGCAGACGAGCATTTATCACTGTTTGCTTTGAAGAGTTTTTGGGAGGGATTCGACGCACCAGGGGCTACGTTGAAAGGAATAATCATTCCGAAGCTTCCCTTTGCGAAACCGACTGATCCCTTGTCGTGCGAGCGCGCTGCGCGCGATGATCAGGCGTGGCGTAAGTACGTGCTTCCTCAGGCGATCTTGGAAACGAAGCAAGCGGCTGGACGGCTTATTCGGAAAGCCGATGATACCGGTGCGCTCATACTTGCCGACAAGCGGTTGCTTACCAAATCGTACGGGCGTGCTTTCTTGAATTCTATGCCGAGTAGAACTGTGAAAGTTATGACAACAGCCGATATTATTGCCGATATTGCCGCGCACGCTGTGCGTAAAGGTTAATGTGCCGGTAGGTTTGCGTTATGTCGAAGCATAGTAACAAGATATCCCGTGCAGCGCACATTAAGCAGAACACAAAAGGAACTTCGAATGAGGTTTCTTTAAGCGTGCTCGATGCGATTAAAGGCGAGCTTGATGGCACAAAAGGCGATATTAACGTACGTAAACCTGGGCGTATTCCGTTATTGAGGTTATCAGGACGTCGTAAGCGAGGGGGAACACCCGAAAAAGAGAAAGGGCTAACGCTTCCTGGTGGAGGATTTGTATCAACCGAAGGTTTACCCCAAAGTAATTCGCGTATCGGCGGCATTCAACTAGAGTCGTCGGATAAAGTAACGGGCTCGAAGAAGCCAAAAGGTCATCCTTGGATTGTTGGTGGTTTTTCGTGGGCTCGCGCGTTCGGAAGGGTGAAACAACAACCGCACGTAGGTGAAAGCGCTTCGATAAAAGGGTCTCTATTTGTAGAAGAATTATCGAGCACATCGATTACATCTGAAGTTAAGGAAACGTCGTCTGCTCCTATTCCTACCGACCTCTTGCAGGTGGAAACCACTGAACCTTTGAATAAGCATCGTCGTTGGAACGAACGCTCGTCACGGGACACATTCAATACATCTCAGCCTACGGTAGGATTGGGACGCACTCCTGAAGAGGAAATAGCCTGGCGAAAAGCGCGCCGCCGTAAAGGAAAGGCCTTAGCGGTGGCAGCGGTGTGTCTGATGTCTGTCGCATTAGCGGGCGGAGCGCTTTGGTATGGTGTTCGGTATTATGGGGCTCAGCAGGACAGCTTAGCTGACCTGAATGCCGCTTTGTCGCTGATTGAAGAGGCCGACGTGTCGGTGCTCGCGTTTGACGAAATAGTGGACGATCCGGTTTCGGCGGTCAGTGTTTCAAGTACCGGTTCGTCGGGAGACAGCATTGAGGTTGTTCGCACTTCAGAAGAAGGGTCCGACGTGTCAGAGTTTTCCATTGGCGAGAAGAATATCACCATTGATGCCTCTGATCTCATGAAACGCCGGTCGGATGCAGTTTCAGCACAGCGTCTTCTTGATGATGCGAATAAAAAAGCGCGCGAAGCATCACTTAATCTTACTGACGCCGATGATAGAGAAGCGGCAAACCAGGCGGTTGTTGCTATTGACGCGAGAAAAACCATGATTGACCAGGCACTGAAGATTTCTGAACCTACACAACACGTTGCGGAATGTTCCGAAGTCGCCTCTGAAGCATGGTCGAGGGTGATCGAAGGAGACAAGCTGGCCCGCGAATCAGCGAAACTCATTGAAGATGCGACTGAGGAAAACCTGCGTGCTTCGAAAGAGATGAGCGAGCAGGCCCAAGCGCTGTTTGATCAGGCCCAAGCGCTGTTTGAGCAGGCTCGCAATTTGTATGAAGAAGTTGACTTCTCGTCATTCGAGGCGTATTTAAACAAACGCCGTGAGGCTATGGGGTATGCGATCGCATCGGATGTTGCTTTGATCGAACGAAACAAGGAAGAGGCGGCATCTCAAAACGATGCGTACGAGGCATGCGATGCAGAAGCGGTGTCACTTGCCGGGCAGCTTCCCGAAAATCCCAGCGAAGCGGTGCGGGAAACATACGATACCGAAACCGCACCTTTCCGTGAGGTATACGATACTGCGCGTATGCAGGCAGGTACGGCAGATGCTATTCTTCGTGATTATTTGGGAGCGCAGGACAAATAGCGTATACTGGTCAACGTGTATACCTAATTAGCGTGCACATTTTGTTACAAAGCGAAAACGAAAGGCACAGAACAATGCCTGACATGATCGACCGTATAGCGTATCTCTCCCAGGAGATAGGTCCACGTCCTGCGGGTACAGAAGAAGAGCAACAAGCAGCCTCTTATATAGCTGAAGCATTTAAAAAGGATGCAGGCCTTGATGCCGAAGTGGAGGATTTTACGGGTGTTCCCGCGCATGAGTTACCGGCAGTAATCTGCTGCGGCGCATCGCTTATCCTAACATTGTTGTCGATGTTCGTAGCACCTCTTAGAGTTCCTGCCCTCCTTATTACCGTCGCTGCTGCGGCTATTTTCGTTGCTGAGGCGTTCGGATACCCTGTTATCTCACGTTTTTTGGGTAGCGGAGTCAGCCAGAACGTGGTTGCCCGCTTCGAACCGCGTCATGATCCCGAACAAGGGCCGGCACGACGGAGAAAGATCGTGTTGGTTACTCGTTACGACAGTGGGAAAGTACGCTCTGAGTTATCGGGTGGGCTTGCTGGCGCACAACGAGTTTTAAATCTCGTTTCGCTTGGTGCCATGGTTGCGCTTGCTGTGCTCGCATTTGTGCGCACGGTGTTTTTAGCAAATGGCGAGGGCGCGTCTATGGTTGTATTAAATGTGCTGTCGGTTATTGCGATGCTGCTCGCGGCTATTCCTATTGTGGTGTACATTTTGCATCAGGTTGCACAATATAATGAAGCGGCGAACGGCAGTGCGTCGGGCGTTGCCATGATTATCGAACTTGCGCGTCGTATTTCGCGAGAGCAAACTTCGTACGATGCCGAAGATGCTACCATGCATGGTGAAAACGCCTTGCGTGCGAGCGGACTTATTCCCGATGGAGCGGTGCTTTCTTATGATGACGCACCTGTAAAGGAACCGCCCCTCGCGCCACAGACCGAGGCTGAGCGCCTTGCAGCGGCAAAAGCGGCTATTGCTGCGCTGTCGGGACAGCCAGTTACTGGCGCAGGTGTGTCGAATATCTCGGGTAATTTGGTGAATGTGAAAGAGCCACCAGTGACGTATGACCCCGAAGAAAGCAAGGCAGTGCGTGACGAAACACGTGACGCTCTGAGCTCCATTCCCGAAAACACGGTTGCCGAAGCACTTCAGAAGGCTGAAGCCGCGCAACCCGAGGAAGAATACTCTCAGGATGTTGCAGCTGTCACTGCTCAACCAACCGTTTCAAGTTATCCTGTGCCAGTTGACGATGGTATCCCCGATTGGTTCAAAAAAGCCCAGCGCAACGCCAAACGACCGAAAGACGAAGGACGCCCGGTGCAGCGCAGCCGTTACGCAAGCGCGCTTGATGCTGCGGTGCAGGAAAGCTCGGGCCACTTTATGCAGGCGAACGCTGTGGTTGAACATAAGCTGGAAGAGGCTCTTTCCGTGGGGAAAGAAGAGATCCGTGAGGTTGAACCACCTGAGTGGGCGATGGCTAGCGCAACAGCGGCTTCTCAGGTTCAATCTGCGGCACTGCAAGCCAATCCTTCGTCGTTCTTTCATCAAGCGGCTAGCATCGATGGAGACGTGTTTCCCGAAGTTGTCGAGCAACCTGAGACGGTTGTCTCTGATGTTAATGCGTCGCAACAAACTGTCGCCGACCAATCACCGGTCGATTCTTTGTCACATGAGATGATTCAGCAGGCTCAGCGGCAATCTGATGAGCCGATACAGGTTTCTTCGCCTGAAACGCCTGTCGTTATTTCAGGCGAAGCACAGCCTGAGCAAGTTGCGAGGGTTGGTCAGGGCGAAACCGCTGTGTCTGTTGAACAAATTGAGCACGGCATGAGCACCGAACAAGAAAAGCAACCTGAGCAAGGGTCGTCCGGCCTGTTGGATGGCGTGATCGAACAAGGACAGATCGAAGCGATTGACGAGCCACGCATTGCCATGCCGTCGTTCCTTGATCCGGTGAAAGTGCAGCAAGAAGCTCAGGCGGCACAACCGAATGCTCCGCGCACAACTGACCGCGTGAACGTGACGGTTGATCCAGCGGCCACTACAGGGCGAATTTCATCGTCGTTGCGCCCGGCGGCACAGGTTAAGGAACCTGCAAAGCCACATCGTCGATCAATTAAGCTGCCCGATATTGCGGAGAAGAAGGAATACGAGCCGGTGGCGAATGCCCATAAGCAGCGTGCGCCTTTGGCTGAAGCTGGGTCGCTGAGCTCCCGTGTGCCTGCGGTGACAAACCAGGGTACCGCTCCTGACAACCGTAGACAAGCCCTTCGTTCTTTGTTGCCGTCGTTGTCGGGTGCCATTATGCCAGTTGAGGATCAGGCAAAGGAAACTCTGCCCGAGCCAGTGAGCAAACTTGTTGGCCTGACCGGATCGTTTGCACCGATCAACGAAGAACTGTTGAACAACGTTGACCCGGACGACATCTATGTTGACGATGTTGACGATTCTGCGTACGACGAGGACTTTACTGAAACGGGAGCGTTCGCAGGTGCCGGATACGTTGATATGCCCACGTCGCGCGTATCGCGCTTTTTCGGTAAATTGAAGCCCAAGTCGAAGGAAAGGGACACGTCAGCTCAAGAATGGCTGAACGTGGATGAGGGCTTCGATGCTCGCACGGTAGGTAAGGAACGTGGTGGTTGGGAGAGCTTCCGACAGGAAGACGACGCTATTCCCGAAGTAGCTCAGTCAAACGGTGAGTACGAAGACGGTTTTGAAGACGATGAGTACGGCGAGTATGATGATGGTCTTGGTGCCACTACGGCGTTCGATCCGTTGGCGGACGATGCCGATTTCGAAGGATTCTTTGAAGAATCAGAACCGGTGAAGAAACATCGCTTCCCCTGGCAGGGTGGCGCATTCTCGGCGGATATGCTTGCCGATACCAGTACAGGTGACAGTGGGGCTCAAGTTGCTGCTACTATGGGTTTTGAGGTCGATGAAGTTCGCCAATTCCGCAATGCGGGTATAACCACTGAAGTGTGGTTTGTTGCACTAGGAGCTGAACTTGAGGGGAACTCGGGTATGAAGGCGTTCTTGAACGAGCATAGTCAAGATCTTCGGGGGGCCCTGATCGTGAATGTCGATTCCATTGGTGCGGGCGACCTCTGTCTGATCGAACGCGAAGGATCGTATCGCTTGGCAAGGGCTTCGTCTCGCATGAAGCGTTTCTTGAAGAAGGCGACGCAGGTGACGGGCGTGCGCACCAACACGGCAACCATTGCGTTTGAAGATAGCGCGGCATCGGTTGCTATCAAGAATGGGTGTCAGGCGATGCATCTTGCGGGCATGCAGAACGGCAAGCCTGCGCTGTACGCAGAGGCGCAGGACACGGTGGATGCGATTGACACGGAGCTGCTCGACGCTCGCGCCAACTTCCTTATGGAGTTCATCAAGGCCGTTTAAGCTAGTCACAGCAGGGTTATTCTGGTATTGTGAAACGAGATAGCAGTTTTGTCGAAGGTCGTTTCGGCGGGGCTTGAAGATCGTGTATGAGTACGAGAGCGGAGCGCAATTTAGGAAAGGAAAGACCATGGCGACAGAAGCTTATTGCGTGAAATGCAAGGCTAAGAAGGTTATGCAGAACCCACGCGAAGAGAAGATGAAGAACGGCAAGCCAATTCTGAAGGGAACGTGCCCCGACTGCGGCACAACCATTTGCCGCATCGGAGCAACGAAGTAGCCGTTGAATAATATAACGTTTTTAACGATCGGGGCCTTCGGGTCCCGATCGTGTTAAATGATAGGGGATTGACAAGAGGTGCCTAAGGCACTGGGTAACCAAGGCGTAAGCGACTGAAAAGGGGACAGAAGATGCGCTCCTATGCAGAATACGACTCGCTGGTTGGGCGGCTCACCATTGTAAGCGATACGGACGCTGTGTGCGGACTGTGGTTTGAAAACGGCCGACATCAAGATGCTTCGCTGCTTGAATCTGCCGAACGAAACGCAAAAGATCCTGTGCTCGCACACCTGCGCGATTGGCTCGACGCATATTTTGAGAAGAAGCGCCCCGCTGTAGACGAGCTTCCGCTTGCTCCTACTGGAAGCGAATTTCAGAAGGTGGTTTGGCAGCTGCTGCGGGATATCCCTTATGGCGAAACGGTAAGCTACGGGGAGCTTTCCGAGCAAGTTGCCGCTGTGCGCGGCGCATCATCGCCGCGTTGCGTTGGGCAAGCGGTAGGGCGCAATCCTATTGGCATTGTTGTTCCCTGTCATCGCATCGTGGGAGCCAATGGGAGCCTTACGGGGTTTGGTGGAGGAATCGGCGTCAAAGTTAAGTTGCTTGAACATGAAGGCGTCGATATGAACCGTTTCTTCATACCCACGAACGGCACCGCGCTGTAACAAACGGTACCGTTCGTGTTTTGTGGGTTATGAAGAAGATGGTTACTGTCGGGTAGGTGTAAGATCCTCTTGAGCTGGGTTTTCTTCATCTTCTTCAACCGACTTGGTTTTGCAAATGCGCTTTGCGAAGGTTGGTTCCTTTTCCTCTATTGATGTGATCTTAACCACGTCGCCTGGAGCTGAGGCTTCTATATAGCAGCCTTCGCCAAGGTACATGCCAACATGTCCGCACACGCCTTTATCGTCTGCAAAGAACACCAAATCGCCCATGTGAAGATCGGCAAAGTCGACATCTTCGCCTTGAATGCACTGGTAGTAGGTCGTGCGAGGAATAGACATTCCGAGCGCTTCCTTATACGAGTAGCTTACCAGTCCAGAGCAGTCGAAGGCACCGGGAACGTTGCCTCCCCAGACGTACTTATCGCCTAGATGGCTGGTTGCTTCGATAGCCAAGTCTACAAGGTCGCGCTCTTCAAGAAGAGGTTCGTCAGAGTTTGAACCCGCTGCCTTGTTGGTAATCGTATTGTCGAGGTCATCCTCTTCGATAGGGACCTGGTACGTTTCCACCAGCTCGTAATCAAGCGACTCGTCATAGCGGGTTAAATCGTACGTTTCAATAATGCCACACAGTTTTTCCGCATAGGATGAATCTGTAGCGTAGCGGCCTTGCAAGTACGCGCATGCTTTTTCATACGTGGGGGCGACGCTTTTGAGCGCGCCTCGGTATAGCACAGCGTTATCCTTAGTCAAAAGGTTGACGTAGTCTTTCAGGGATTCTTCGAAGGTTGAATACGTGCGGAACTGAGCGGTGATAGCGCTCATGTTTCCGTTGCCGTCGTCTTCCAAGGTTCCTAAGGAAATGGATGACCCCTTGTAACTACCCTTTATACCAAAAAGATTGCGATTGGGACTTTGAGCTAATTGCGAGTTGCCCGAGTTAGATTCTAGAATTGCCTGTGCGATCATCACCGACGCGTACAAGTCGTTTTCTTCTGCAAGTTGACGGGCAGGCTCTCCGATGATGGCAATGAATTTGGTGGTCGTGAGATTCTGCTGCATCGGCCGATGCACATACTCTTTGCTGCCCTCATATGTCCATGCTGGATACGAAGGTTCGCTGCTTGTTGAAGTGGCTGATGAGGACGGATGGCTCTTGGCTCCTTCAGTGGGCGTTTCTCCTGCCGCGTTGTCGGTGACGCCTTCTGCGGTATTGTCATCAGGTGTTGTTGCTGGAGAAGTATCTTCGCTGGTATTGTCCTCGTCATCGCTTAGATCGGGTGATTCCTCGGGAGCGACAGGATTGGTGGGATCAGCAGGGTCGGTTGGATTGGCCGGTTCCGTGGGGTTTGCAGGGTCGGTAGACGTTCCGGGATTCGGCTGCTCCGTTTCGCTTCCTGTAGGGTCAGGCGTGGTTTCTTGCGTTTGGTTATCACTCGTGTTACCGCTCGTTGCGGCGTTGTCGGTATCGGTGTTGCTGCCGGCGACGAGTGTGTTTTGCAACGCCGTGATGGAGTCGGCGAGTGCAGCATCGACGCTTCGAAGCTTAGGCAGGTTGAAGTTGAGCACTTCAGCTTTCGTGAATCCGTGGTTAAGAAGATTCTGTTCCATTGTCGCAGCGTCGCATCCTTGAAGGCCAAGAGCTGCAATCGTATACGCCCTTGTAACTTCGCTATCGACGCTTGCCGCAGCTCCTTTGGCGGCTTCGGTTGCTTGTTCGGATTCAGTTGCGTACGCATTGGCTGCAAGGTAGACGGGGGCGGGTACACAAAGCAGCGCACTCAACGTTATAGCGGTCCCGTATTTCACAAATCGTCCCTTGTTGGAACGCGATGGCAGCGAAAGATCGGTGCTTTTCGAGTTGGGCATAAGTCCCTCCTTGCATGACAAAACAATGCCAAATGACATCTAATTTATCTATGAGCGTGTTTCGGTTCGCAATAATAAGACATTTCTAGCAGTTTGACAGCAATTGTACAGAAATGTCGCAGAGCCTTCTTATGTCTCGCAATGCCCAGCAATGCTCATCGGCTAAGGAAACTGTAGCGCGGTGAGATGAGACGATGCAGAGTGAAGGATTGCATGTTGTTTGGGACGCATAGTAGTTTGTGTTGGCGGTTTGTTTTGATAGGTTTGTGTCATCGGGGGTCGAAATATGAAACACTCATCAAGCGGCCATCACGTGATATCATCCTCAAAGCGGTATCTCACGAATTGAAGGGGGCCTTATGGCCGACTACGAAAAGCTCGAGGATATCATCGGCAAAGATTTGCTCTCTTGGGTTAGCTATCCGCCATCCGAGATGACAAAAGTATGCTTTGTTTATCCGCAGTACGTTTTATCAGGGGACGAACTACTGTCGCTCGATCCGGGCCTTTTTCCGACTCGCGGATGCATATGTGCGAGCATCAATGGAAAATACGATGCCGGAAAGATTCGTAGCATGTATGGCGAGGTTGTTATCGCGAGAATAAACGAACGCGATATCGTGAACAAAGAAGAGGATCGCGAAGATCGGTATTTTGCGAAGCTCAATCCTGACTACATTGGCGGCGAAATAGAGCTTACCGCCTTCGAAGACCATAAGCTTGGTCGAAACCTCATTCAGATAGTTGAAGCTGTCGACGAAGCCGACTTTACTCGCCCATTCAGGAAAACTCTCGAAACTGAAACCACAGAATCGCCCATCACTGATCTTGTTGCTGTCGAGCAAATTGAAGGGACAAGGCTTCTCCACTACGGCCCCTTCGCATATAGCTTTTCAGGGGAGGGGAGTATTGCGCTGACGGCGACGGATGATTACCAGCAGAACATCTTCGCAGCCGAAACGGAGCGAGGTGACGTTGTTACGCTTCGTTGCTCGACTGCCTTGTACGGCGAAACAAAATCGTTCATCAAGATCAGCGCGTTCAACGCACTATCGAAGCGGGCAAGCGCGGCTATCGACTGGATGAGCGATGCTGATTTGCTTGAGGGTCTGCGAAATATTATGCGTAAACAGGCGGAACTCACGTTGAGTCCGGCCGAAATCAGCGCGACCATCAAAGCGATCGGCGAGAGCAGTTCGGCAGACGCTGGTTTTTCTCTGACAGAGGGTAGGAAGGAGCGTCTGAAAGCGCTTTTGACGAAGCCTGACAAAGCACTTGAATACACAGAGGTTCTAACCTCGGCACTTTCTGCGCCTGAAATGTCTGATTACCTGATGGAGCTGGCTACCTCAGAAGAGTACTGGCCTTCAGTGAAAGAGCTCCTGGTAGATAGGGAAGAAATCGCCGAACAAATCGAACAAGAGATGGCAGGCTATCGCGCCGAAGCGGAGGAACATAAGCGCCAGGCCGAAACTGCTAAGAAAGAAGCTCAGGCTGCGCTTGCCGATGCTCAGCGTATTCGTGAAGAGGCATTGGGAGGTGCGCAGGAGGAGCTCAACGAGATAGAGCAAAAGATTTCGGAAGAGCGTGGGGAGTTGGAAACGATCGCTGTATCAAAACAGCGTTTACAGGAAGATGCCGCGCTGCTTGAAGAAACGGCTGCTTCTGTGCTTGCAAAGTATGACAGGGATGCGCGTTCTCTGTTGGAAAACGTGCTCGAAGGGCGTTTGGTATCAGGCGGGTTCACGTCAGCTGGAGGCATGTGCGGCAAGGCAAGAACGTCGGCGAGAACAAGCCCTGCTGTTTCCAGAATACGTGAGGATGAGGAAGCCCTTGCACCTGAGCAAATTGTTCAGAACATTGTTTCCTCTCTTGATACAGGTGCGTGCCGTGAAGTTGCGAGCGAGGATGTGGCAAACCTCATGGTGTGCATCATGAGCGGCAATATCACGGTTCTTTCTGGATTGCCTGGTACGGGAAAGACCTCGCTTGCTGAAGCTGTCGCCGGGGCGATGGGACTTCGGCAGGATGGCTCGCGTCGCTTCACGCGCATCAATGTCGAACAGGGTTGGACGAGTCACCGCGATTACATTGGCTACTACAATCCCCTGACCGGTGCGTTTCAGGCGACCGATCAAGCGGTGATGGATGACGTTGTGCTTCTTGATGGTGAATGTCGCACCACAGATGAGCAATCCTTGCCTCCGTATCTGATTCTGCTCGATGAGGCGAACCTTTCAACGATGGAAAACTACTGGTCGCCGTTCATCGCGAATTCGGATGACGCACTAGTTAAGCCGACCGCTCTCAACATGCAAGGCGGGGAAAGTCTGCTTGTGCCCACTTCCGTAAAATGGATTGCGACAGTTAACTTCGATCATACGACTGAAGCACTTTCTCCGCGCTTTCTCAATCGCGCGTGGGTTATCGATACCGGTGCAACCGAGCCTGTTGCTCCGAGTTTCGGCGAGGCTATGAGACAGGGGTCTGGCTTTGGAGCGGAAAAGGCATACAGCTACGGGTGTCTAATGGCCGCCTTTGGCCCGACGGGCAACAGAATCGAGCCGTCCCAGCGAGAGCTGCTCGAACGTATTTTCTCCATTTGTGCCGAGCATCGGGCTCCTGTTTCGTGGAGGTGCCAGCAGGCTATCGCACGCTACGTTTCAACGGCTACACCCTTGATGAGGGCTCTGAAGACGAAAGGAGAGGCAAGGGTTGTCGATTATGCTGTAGCGCAACGTGTTCTGCCTTCGATAAACGGAATGGGTGAGGTCACTCGCAAGTTGCTTGAGGATCTGAAAAAGGCGTCCGAGAAAACCTTACCGAAGACATGCAGATTGGTTACCCACATGCTTGACCAGGGCAATGACGATGGATTCTACCAATTCTTCTGCTAAAGGAGCGTCGCTCGCGCTTTCGCGGTTCGTAGTTCGCTTGAAGGGTAGTTCAGGCCAGGTTGACATGCCCTTGTTCCACGGATACGGGGAAGACGGAAGGCTTCACCTTCAAAAAGGTACCGTTGTGCAAGATGGGCAATACGAAATAGTGCTTCTTTTTCCGAAGGGATGCCAGGTTGCGGCACGTCGTTTCCGCATTGAGGTGAACGACGAAGCGTTTGATTTCCATCGGGAGGGTGGTGCCCTGTTGCAGACCATCGTGGGAAACGAGGTCTACGAGGGGTTTCAGCTTAAATCGGAAGATCACGACACGAGGTTGCGCCTTTTCGCTTTGGCATACGGATATGTTTGCCTGCGAGTGTCTTTTCTGGATGAGTGGGGAATCGAAACCGATGTTTTTCGAAGCAAAGACATCACGTGCGAATGCAGTCAGGAAATAAACGCCAGGGATATTGAGCAGATGCTAACAGTTTTGCTCGGCGACCCTTCAAGCGACGTTGTGTTGCGATGGCTTCTTTCGGATGGAAGCTGCGGAGCACATGGTCGCTATTCCGTTGTTGAGGGCGGTTTCAAGCGTGGTGTTGGAAGGTCGATTGATACGTATCTCGTGGCGATAGAGAATGCCCTTGATGCGATCGAGAGAGCAGTTCCTTCATTGCACGTTCACGCTGCAAGCAAGATTGTTCCGACGGAGAAGATTATCTCGGCAAAAGACGCGCGCCGTTTCGGCGCTCGAGAGGCACGTTGGTTGGCGCGAAACCCGCAAGCGCTACGGCCAGCTGTTTTAGGGGAGCGGGCTCTTGTCTGCGGCAGCAGGAAATATGCGCCGAGGAATCTTTCGGCTGCACAGGCAAAGCGCAGCTTCGATGTGTACGAGAATCAGGTTGTGTTCGCATTTCTTTCGCTGGCAATATGTCAGTTGACCGATTTTGCTGGCAGAGTTAGCCGCGATAGCAAGCTTTTTTCTCCGCTTGGCGTAGTGACAGAAGACAAGGATACAAGCCGCTCTTTCTCTGGGATCGCGTTGCGTATCTTGAGAGACAACAGACTCGTTCGGGTGGAGCGGGCGAAGAGACTGCGTGGTAGGGCTTTGCGTATAAAACGAACTCTTTCTTCCATCCTTCCTAATGTGACCAGCATAAATATAGTGCAGGCTCCCTTGCAACGGACTCAAACGTTTAGGGAGATTCATGCGTATTCGGGTATTTTTTCTGCCGTTGATCGGTTTCTTTCCTTCGGTGAGTTCCCTTATTTCTCAGATGGGCTTGCTATTGAGGTGGTGCGTGCGGACAGGCTCTACGAGATATACGTGTTGTATCGCTTGCTGAACGCTTTGGAGAAATGCGGCTTTGTGCCAAAGGAGGGCGAGCGGGCCATTTACGCAGGAACATATGATCCGACGCCCAAGTACCCGGCGAACCCGTCTCCTGTGGCGAATGTGTTCGTGCTTGAGCGGGGTGACGTGGTGGTTCGCATTTGGTACGAGCCGGCAATTTACCCCGATGCTCGTGAGTTCAATAGCTGCTCGCTTCACAAGACGCGAGATGGGGCAAACCCCGTAACGCCCGATTTTGTGGTAAAGATTGATGATGGCGTTAGGAACAGCACCTTTATCCTTGATGCCAAGTACAGCAAGGCCGAATCGTTGACTCGCGTTTATGCGGGGGAGAATAAATCCCGCTGGGAGACGTGCGTCGGAAAATACCTTAAGGAAGTTGTCGATGGAGAGACGGGGCGGTTGCCGCGCGGCCTTTGGCTTCTTTCCGGTTTGAGGGGCGAACAGGATTGCTACATCGACCTAGACACGTTGCCATGGCTTACGCAAGAGAGAAGAGCTTATGCGAGCGGTATTATGCCGGTGCGTCCTGGCGTTGATGTTTTGAGTTTGTTTGCACATATGGGTATTGACGCTTCGAAAGAGCGTTCGACGAAATAAGAGCGTCCTATGAAAAGCGCTTATAACAACAACGAACGCCGTCGGTCGTGACGGCGTTCGCACGTGCGCTCTGGAGCGGGCGACGGGACTCGAACCCGCGAATACAAGCTTGGGAAGCTAGCGGCTTCGCGTTCGAACCCTGTCACCAGTTCCATAAAGCCCCTGGTAAAACGCTCTGTTGTGCGATTATAAAGCATATGCCCTTTCCTCTGGTGGATTTGCTGGTGGATTTCTGTGCTGCTAAGCTGTTTTTTCGAATCTTACCACGTCTGCGGTGGATTTCACGGGCATCGAGGTGAGCGCGCCCATGATGTTGGCGGCATCGCGGTCGTTGGCTGGAATCGCATGCGCGTAGAGGTCGAGCGTGTAGGACGCCTTGGCGTGACCCAAGCTGGCTTGCACAGTCTTGAGATCAACGCGCTGCCCCAGAAGCTGGGTGGCCTGCGTGTGCCTGAGCTCGTGCATGCAAAGCCCCGGGAAGCCTATCTGGTCACGGAAGCCCACACGGCGGTACGTGCCGTCGGAACCGCCTTTTGTGTAGCCGCGCTGCTCGTAGCCTTCCCACCAGCGGAGGATGCCCTGCGGACTCAGCCAGTCGCCCTTGTCGCCCACGCACACGGGAGTTTCCTCGGTCTGCGTAACCGCCGTGCCATCCGGCATGACGAGGTGGAGGGCCTTTCCCTGGAACCGCTTCCAGCGAGAAAGATGGGCCAGGGTGTCTGCATCGACGAACAGCGTGCGAACGCTCGTCTTGGTCTTGGGCTTGTCAATGACGAGTTTGCCGGCCTCCTTTGAGCCTCGTCTCTTCTCGTAGACGAGCTTCTGGCGTACGGTTACCTGCCCGGTATTGAAATTGATGGCCGACCATGTGAGCCCCAGGACCTCCGAGCGGCGCATTCCCGTAGCGAGCTCAAGACGTAGCGCCACAAGACACGAGAGACCGGACAGGCCTCGGACAATCTTGCGCCCAAACTTGGTGCCGTACTTGAAGGCCCTATCCTCCTTCTCCTCGAATTCGGCGAGCGCCTCGTCTTCCGCGGCATCGATGCGAGCACGCAGCACGGCGCACTCCTCGGCAGTGAGCGAGCGGCGATTGACGACTTCGTCTATCTGCGGCGCGTCTATCTTGTCGCAGGGGTTGCGCACAAGCCAGTCGTTGCGCACCGCGTAGGCGAACACGCGCTTGGTGATAGCGTATATTTTGTGCATGGTGGTACCGCCGATGCCGCGTTCCTCGCGCACCTCGGCGAGCGCCGCTTCGACCTGCTGGCTGGTGATGACCGTGAGGGGCTTGTCGCCAATCTTCCCACGCATGTGCCCGAGGTTGGTGATGTAGCCGTTCATAGCGCCTTCGGTTACCTTGCCCGAGTTACGCGTCGACTCCTCCCAGGAGTCGCATACGTCAGCGAAGGTCTTCTCCCTTGATGCCGTCACGTCCACAGTGAGGTACGCAATGATGGACGACGCCCTGCGAGGCGCGTGATGGGGCGGCACCTTCCCAACCTTCGCCTTCACATGGCTTATCTTCGCCATATGCGAAGCAAACGGCGGATGCGGGACGAAGTTCGCGCGGGAGCTCTTCGCTATACGGGGCTGACGAAGACGGAACGGCCGCAACGGCTTCACATGGAGACGCGGGAGTTTCTTCACCATCTGGAAAAGGGGTTATGGCCTCTCCGTCGCCTTCTCCTTCCCCTTCTTCATCCTCAAAAATCGAAGCCAGGAATGCGGTGGCTTTCAAGGCTTTCCCCACGTATAGGATCGTGACGGTTTGCTTCGACGAGGACGGTAGGAAGATCGAGCCTGATGGCGTGTGCGCGGAGTACGACACCGGATGCCCTTTCCCCACTTTCGCCATCGTCAAGCCCGCCGTGGAGAACACGAGGGTGGACATGTCGCCTTACGGGCAGAGCATATTCGCAGACGCCATCGACGCGATACAGGCGGTGGACGTTGCCTTCGACGCCATGATCACGGAGGTGGACATCAGCAAGATGCGGGTGTTCCTTGATGCGCAACATCGCCAGGCACGAGCATGTTCTGGAACAGTCCATCACCAGCATCGCGCGGGCCCTTCTCCACATTGCACGCGGCTTCGGCGTCAACCTTCCCCTTGAAGGAGATCTGAAAGTGATGTTCGACGACTCGATCATCACAGACACGTTCCAGGAGAAGAAGCAGGATCTGGCCGAGGTGGGCGTGACGATGAGCGTAGCCGAGTTCCGGCAGAAGTGGTACGGCGAGGCGCTTGACGTGGCCGAGGAACGGGCGAGCAAACTAGGCGCATAGCTTCAACTTCAACATCCAAAAGGCGTAGAGTTGAGTGCCGTCAATTCGCCAGACTCTGTCTGGCATATTTCGCAAGAAGCATTCAATCGGTCCTGGATTAGCCATCGCCGACACGCCAGCGGATGTGGGATGGCTGCGGCAGGGCATAACGCTATGAGCTATCATTAGCGGATACGGACTTCTAGCGCCAGCGGTGCGAGTTTTGGCGGGAGGAAGAATGACGAACGAAACACCAGATAATAGCTACCTCCAAGATTTTCCAGTCAGTGATTGGAAAATCTCAGGTGACGACATAGCGCTTGCGACCATAGAACGCGAGAGCATAGAGCCGGAGACGTTCGAAGACCTCGTGGCGGGCATCAAGAAGGTCGACCAGGCGGCTAAAAGGCACGTGGCGAACGAGACGAACCGCACGCAGCTTCTCTCCTACTGGCTCAACGGTCGCATGATCGTCGTTTACGAGCTGAAGGGCAAGGACCGCGCGGAATACGGCGACCAGACAATCAAGCAGCTATCGAAGCGGCTGACGAGGGAGCTCGGACGCGGCTACTCCATGACCAACCTGTACAACATGAGGCAGTTCTACAACGAGCACCAGATTTTCCAGTCAGTGACTGGAAAATTGACCTGGACCCACTATTGCGAGCTCATGGGCGTTGGCGATTCGCAAAGGCGCAGCTTCTACGAACATGAGGCGGCCAACTCAGGTTGGAGCGTGCGCGAGATGCGCCGCCAGATGGACAGCATGCTGTTCGAGCGCCTGCTGAAGGCGAAGGATGAGGCGAGAAGAGAACACGTCATGGCGCTGGCAAACGAGGGCGTCGTCCCGCGCGACCCAGCGGATATAATCCGCGAGCCCTACGTCCTCGAATTCCTCGACCTTCCCGAAGACGAGCCTCCTATGGAAAGCGACCTGGAAGCCGCTCTCGTGGCGCAAATTGAGAAGTTCATGCGCGAGCTCGGGCGTGGCTTCTGGTTCGTCGGCACTCAGCAACGCGTGACTTTGGGCAACGTGCACCATTACGTCGACATGGTCTTCTACAACAAGCTGCTTCGGAGCTACGTCCTGATCGAGCTCAAGACATCGAAGCTCATGGCTTCCGCCGTCGGCCAGATAAACGCCTACTTGAACTACTACGCCGAGGAAGTCAACGACGAGTTCGACAACCCGCCCATCGGCATCATCTTGTGCACGGACAAGAGGAACATAGATGCGCATTACGCTCTGGGTGGCTTGGAGAACAGGATCTTCGCCTCGACGTACGTAACCGTCATGCCCGACGAGGAGGAACTTGCCGAGCAGGTGCGCATGGCCATCGAGGCCAACGAGCGCAAGGCGCTCATGAGCGGTGAAGAGGATGCGTAGCCTCAACCTGGATGCGGAATACTTCGCGTTCCTGGACGAACAGATCGGACGATTTATCCACGGCTGAGAGCGCCGGTCTCGATCCTCCATTCGTAGGTTTCCCAAAGGTACTCGCAGAGCGTGAGGCTGCATCCGACCGCGAGCTTCGCATGGCGAACGGGGGCGGCACGGAAGCTGGCGCTCTTCCCGTGCCCGCTTCCGAACTCGTTGCGGAACTCGGCAACGCCAACCGCCACGCCGTGGAGGCTTCCCAGTAGCTTTTTCACGTGCTTTGACGTAGGAGCGTTCTCGTCGACCTGCTTCGCCGAAACATGCAGCAGCTTTTCCGTCTCCGAGATCAGACGGGACACGTCCCAACTCTTCTCAACGGTCACGCCCTGCTCTTCGAGGATGGTCTTGCAGCAGCTCTCGATGAGCTCCTTGGACTTCCCGATCGCTTCCGTCGGATTCTCGGTTCGCATTCTTGACAGTAGGTCGATCTGCTTGTCGAGGTACTCGCTCGAGAACTTGCCCTTCAGGTACTCGGCAGTCTCGGCAAACGGCGTTGAGTGGGCCTTCTCGCGGTCTATGATCTCGCGAGATCTCAAATACGTTCCCTTGTTG
This sequence comes from Adlercreutzia sp. ZJ138, assembly GCF_011038935.1. NCBI lineage: Bacteria > Bacillati > Actinomycetota > Coriobacteriia > Eggerthellales > Eggerthellaceae > Adlercreutzia > Adlercreutzia sp. ZJ138. Next base: position 71,560 of record NZ_JAAKEA010000001.1, read on the forward strand.
GAGCGGTCGTACCTGCCCGACGAATAGGGTGGTGCTTCGGTGTCATCGAACTCTGGACGGTAGTTTTCCTCGTAATACTCGAGCAGCTCGGAGAGAAGCTTGAACGCCTGTGTATCAGAAGCATCGTATAAAAAGGAGTGAGGGATTGGCCCTTAGATGCTTGGTAACGCTGGCAAAGTGGGACGCCTACGCTTGCCATGGTGAACACGTCGAAGCCGTTCGTGCTGAAGTCGAGAACGTACCCACCTCGGTTAAACAGCTTCAGAAACTTTCCCTTTTCGATATCGCCAATCAAACGAACCTCCTGACACCGGCCACTGCCGCTCAGTTTACGCCACACAAGACAAAGAAGGTTCGTCGCTATGACACCGTCAGAACCAATGCCATTCCAGAGATGGAGTACACTACGGGAAATGAAAACGCCAGAGAGCGCATGACTGGAGGAAGGGTGATCGCATGGCGTCGAGCCCCGAGTACCTGAAATACGTCCTCGACCTGCTGGCCGATGTTCCGGAGGTCTCCACGCGCAAGATGATGGGCGAATATCTGCTCTACGCGTCCGGGAAGCTGTTCGGCGGCGTGTATGACGACCGGTTCCTGGTGAAGAACACGGGGGCGGCTCGCGCCGTCCTGTCGTCGTATGAGATGCCGTACGAGGGCGCGTCGCCCATGCTGCTGATGGACACGGAGGATGCGGCCGCTATTGCAACTCTCGTGGCAGAGATGCTGCCAGAGCTGCCCGAACCCAAGAAGCGCCGTAAGTAAGCTTACGCGGGCTCGCATACTACAAAACGCCCGAGCCTTCGAAGACCGGCTCCCAACGCCGGATGCGCAGAGCATTTCCATGAGGCGCTTCTGGGCCAACTCGGGCAGAGCTTCGAAATCCGCCTTCATTGCCGCATCGACCGCTGCGGCGCTTGTCGTCATCTGCTCGCAGATCACCACCTTTACTTCTATGCTGTACGACTGTGGCGAGCTGAGCGCCAGACCGGCACGGAAGTACGCGAGTTCGTACTCTTCGAGCACTTTTGCCCATTGTCTATCGGTAGCCACGATGATCTCCTTTCAGTTGTGTAAGCATGAACCGCGTTCGCGAAACGCTGATCTTCCTTCTCTGGATTCTGCGTGTACGCTTGTGGAATTTGGCGGCTGGAGACAGGCGCTATTGCCGCAACTGTGCTAGACTTTTGCGTCATGCGGGCGTGGCCAAGTGGTAAGGCAAAGGCTTCCCAAGCCTTCATTTCGCGGGTTCGAGTCCCGTCGCCCGCTCCAGAGAATTTGCGTGAGGTCTCCATGTTGGAGACCTCTTCATTTTGGTGGATTTGTTTGGTGGATTTTGGTGTGATATTCCGAGAATTATGGAGTACCACCCAGATATAAAAATCGCAGGTCAAGAGCCAAATGGTAATGGTCAGATATGTCCCAAAATGGATTGGGAAGCTTGGGCCTTACCACTTGGCGACGCCCGCAGTAGAAGGCATTATACTCTGAGCTCCTTCGTTTCGTCGATCATTTCAGCAAATTATCACGAGCGCGTACCAGCGCGTACCGGCGTACCAGCGCGTACAAGCTAAAGCGTGAGGTAGTCCTCGTCGCTTACGGGCTCGCACCATTCGTTGCTCATGTTCGTGCCGCTTGCCTCGAAGGCCACGTGGCTCATCCAGCTGTTCCTGGTCGCTCCATGCATCTTTTCGGACATCTCGTATTCCTCCTGATGCTCTGTTATTGTTCACCTTGTTTGATCTGCTTGATAACTCGCGCCGGGTTACCTGCAACGACGGTGCGCGCTGCCACATCTTTCGTGACTACCGTGCCTGCAGCAACGACCGCGCCGTCTCCGATGGTGATGCCGGGCAAGATAATGGCTCCCGACCCTACCCAAACGTCGCTGCCCAACCTTATGGACTTGGGTACCATGCTGCCGCGCTGCGCGGGATCCAGATGGTGGTTGAGTGTGGCCAGTACGACGTTGTGTCCTATGAGGCAGCCGTCGCCCAGGTAGATGCCGCCCTGGTCCTGGAACTTGCAGCCGCTGTTGATAAACACGTTTTTCCCGAGGAAGATATTCTTGCCGCAGTCTGCGTTGAACGGCGGGAACAGGGCGAAGCCCTCAGGAACGGGCCTGCCGGTTAACTCCGACATGAGTGCCGCGAGCTCGCCGGGTGCATGGTAGGTGCCGTTGATGTCCATGCAGATGCGGATAGCGTCTTGACTCATATCGTGCATCATGAGATGCATCTCGCTGCCGGCTTCTACCGTCTCACCTGCTAGAAGGCGCTTCAGGTATTCGGTACGCTCCACGTTTTAGCCTCCTTTTGTGTAACTGTTGTTCCGAACAGATTAGTCGGAGGGCTTACATATATCAATGTTGCATTTTATATAAACTCCCATACTGAGTTGATATACTACATGCAGTTGGGATTCCAGCCTATCGGATTCCAAGGAGCCCTGTATGGATATACGCACGATGCAATACTTCTTAGCTGTCGCCCGCGAGGGGAGCATCACGAAGGCAGCCGAATCGCTCCATATGACCCAGCCTCCACTCTCACGCCAGATGATCGAGCTCGAGACCGAGTTGGGAGTTGCGCTGTTCGATCGTAGTGGCAAGCGTGTCGCGCTTACCGAAGACGGGCGCGTATTTCGCGAGCGAGCTCAGGAGGTGGTGGACCTCGTGGAGTCCATACGTTGTGATATGGCTACTGGCTCGGAGGCTGTTACGGGCGAGGTGCGCATCGCATGCGGCGAGACAGATGCAGTTTCGTTTCTCGCGCGTGCCGCTGAGCGGATTCATCGTGTGCATCCTTCCGTTACGTATCGCCTGCTCAGTGGAGACGGCGATTTCGTTCTGGAAAAATTGGAGAACAATGCTGCTGACTTAGGTCTTCTTGTCGTGTCGAGCGTTGATAGCGGGAAGTTCAACTTTCTGCGCATTCCCGCCAAAGACACCTGGGGCGTGTTGATGAGGGAAGATGACGATCTCGCCTGCAAAGAGCGTATTGATCGCACGGATTTGGTCGGGCGGCCACTGCTTCTTCCGTACCGTGCTGCCATGGGAAGCGATCTCATGTCATGGTTCGGTTCGGAAAGGGACAAGCTTGATATCGTCGCGACCTACGACCTAGCCTACAATGTTTCTCGATTCACCCGGGAAGGCTTTGGGTATGCAATCGTCTTAGGAGGTATTGTGGATGCGACCGCAGGAAGTGGGCTGGCGTTTCGTCCTCTTGTCCCGCGTCTTGAAGCCGACTTGTTTCTGGTGTGGAAGCGCGAGCAGCGCCTATCTCGCGCAACGAAGGCATTTCTAGATGGGGTGACCTCGCTTGTGTAGCTCGTGTAAGGTTGAAAACTCAACTCTTCCGGACACAATGTAGTAGGTATGGGTTACCCTTTTCATATCACATAAGCATAGGTTGGTATGCCGCATGAGTATTTTACTTCCGACACGGTGAACGATAGTCTACTGTTGAACGAGAAAGCGAGAAAGGGCGGTTCATGGGCAATCAGATTATTCCCGAATCAAAGATGGGCTTTGGCTGCATGAGGTTACCGCTGCTTGACGAAGGCGATCAAACAAGCATCAACATTGAGCAGTTCAAGCAGATGGTGGACGTTTTCATGGAAGCAGGCAACACCTATTTCGACACTGCGTTCGTTTACCATGACGGTGCGTCTGAAACTGCAATCGGAGAAGCGCTTGTTGCGCGCTATCCGCGCGAATCGTTCACGCTTGCTACCAAGTGCCTCGCGTGGGCAATGCCCGACGCAGAATCGGCGAAGAATTGCCTGGACGTGTCTCTCGAACGTATGGGCACCGACTACGTTGATTACTATTTGCTGCACAACGTTGGTGGCAAGCGCACCGCGAAGTTCGACGAATATGGCATGTGGGAATGGGCGCAAGAGCAGAAAGCGGCAGGCAAAATTCGTTTTGTTGGCTTTTCCATGCATGACGACGCTGCATGTTTAGAAAAGCTGCTCGCGGCGCATCCGGAAATGGACTTCGTGCAGTTGCAGGTGAACTATCTGGATTGGAATGACCCACACAACGAAGCACGCCGACTCATGGAGGTGGCCGCGCGTCACGACAAGCCCGTCATCATTATGGAACCCGCACGTGGTGGGCGGCTGTGCAAGTTGCCTCAGGCCGCCGCTGATGTTCTGACTGCTTGTAACCCGAGCGCCTCGCAAGCGGAGTGGGCCTACCGATTCTGCTGGAATTTGCCGAACGTGCTGGCCGTGCTTTCGGGCATGTCTACGGTTGAGCAGATGAGGGAAAACGTCGCGAGCTACACGGCAAACGTGCCGTTTACGTCTGCTGAAGAGACGGCTTTGAACGAAGCGATTGGTGTGTTGCGTTCACTTGCGGGCGTTCCCTGCACCGCATGCAATTACTGCATGAAGGGTTGTCCGTCGCATGTCCAGATTCCCCAGATCATGGAGCTATTGAACCTCGAGGCTATGACGGGTGATCACGATTTCGTTAAGGACCTGTACAGCTGGCAAGCAGCCGAGGGTACAGCGAGTGCCTGCATCAAATGTGGCAAGTGCGAGGCCATGTGTCCCCAGCAAATCGACATCATAAACCAGCTCGAGCGCGCCGTTGCGCTGTACGAATAACTTATAAGGCTGAACAACAAGGCCACGTGCTGTGGCTTTGTTGTTCAATCAATCAGTGTTCATTCAAGTTTGACAGTTGTAAGGGGCTATATTCGCTAATGACCAGCGGATACGGCCCTTATGTAGTTAGATTTTGTTGTAGTGATAGTGCCTATTTTGGGTGAGATTGGGCGACATTAGGCAACATTAGGTCACGCCTAATGGCACAATTGGTAGATGACCCGAGCGAAAGGCACGTGATGTACAGCTGCAACGAGCCTGGCTTCTTCCGATACGATGACGAAGCAATCGAATACCTTATGTCAAAGGACAAAAAGCTGGCACGTGCTATCAAGGCTGTTGGCAGCATTCGCCGTCCCATGGACGGAGACGTGTTCACTTCGGTTGTGAAGAGCATCGTCGGCCAGCAGATTTCGACGTCGGCGCTCAAAACCGTTCTTGGTCGTCTTACAGAAAAAACTGGCGACCCCATAACACCCGAAGCCGTTAGCTCCCTGAGCATCGACGACCTTCAGGGTTGCGGTATGACGTTTCGCAAGGCGGGATACATCAAGTCCGTTGCCGATGCGGTTCTGTCGGGCGAGTTCGACATAGGCGCGCTGGAGGGCATGGATGACGAAGCGGCTATCAAGACACTCACATCGCTAAAGGGTGTTGGAAGATGGACCGCAGAGATGATCCTGATCTTCAGCATGAACAGGATGAACGTATTTGCCTTCGACGATGTTGGTATACATCGCGGAATCCGCATGGTGTATCATCATAGGGTCGTAAGTAGGGAATTGTTCGAGAAGTATCGCCAACGTTTTACCCCCTATTGCACCGTTGCAAGCCTGTACTTCTGGCAGATATCACACATGGATGTTCCTGGATACAACCACGACTACCCTCAGAAGCACTAAGCGATTGGGAAGCGGCAAAGGGGAAAAGCGCTGTAGTCATCTTTTTTCTCGCTCTTCCGTTATGCGAACAGGCTTGCGTATCACGTTACGTAAGGGTTTACCATCCGTTGTGGTTGCAACCGAGCGTATATGAAAACAGGTACCGAAGATATGAGCACCGGATATGCGGGCAACGTCGGACATGTGGGCAACGCGGGCAACACCGGCAATACCGGCAACACCGGCAACACCGGCTACACGGCCAAGCAGCTTGCCAACATGGCGGGCGTGAGCGTGAGAACGCTGCATTACTACGAGCAGCTCGGACTTCTGAGTCCCGTGCGAGATGCGAACAATTGGCGTCGCTACGGAGCAGAAGACGTCGCCGCTCTGCGTGTGATCAGGACGCTTCGTTCGTGCGGACTTCCCTTGGGGGACCTTAAAGAACTGATGGAGGAGCCCGACCTCGATATGCTTAAGGTGCTTTCACTTCACCGAAGGAGCCTGCTCGCGCAGCAGGATCGTCTTAACACGTTCCTGCGCACAACTGACATTCTGATAGAGAAATGGAAGGACGTTAAGGACATGACCGATGAAGAGGCTTTTGAGACTTTGAAACAAAGCTCGGTCGAGCACTTTGAGGAAGCGTATGGAAAGGAAGCTCGGAAGCGCTACGGAGACGAAGTGATTGACCAGACGAATGCGCGCATGTCGTCCATGAGTCGGGAGGAATGGGATACCAAAGAGTACCTGGAACACGCTATCAAGGATAAGTTGCGGGAGATGTTGCTGTCAGATGAGGTAAGCGATGCGGACGCAAGTGAGCTGGCCGAGATGCACGCGCGATGGATACGCGCCCATTGGGGCGATGATGCCTACAGTCCACAGGCTCACGTTGCGCTTGCGAAAGGCTACCTGCAAGATGAACGCTTCGTGACCTATTACGATTCGGCCTGTGGTGACGGCGCCACGGCGCTTCTCGCTGAAATCATCGAGCGTGTGATCTGAGCTTCTGAATGCCGGGTGGTGAGACTCCTTTCCCGACACAACAATCGTTGACCAGCTGTTCGACCAATGGCGTTACAGTTACATTTAGCTGTAACGCCATTCAAAACAGAACGAATGGCATGTACAGGGATTATGTCTTCGCAATAGGATAGAATCAAGAGAGCCGCAAACGCATTTTTTGCAGCTACGCATCATCTTGTCCTACCCCTTGCTTCACCCCTTGCTTCACCCCTTGCTTCACCCCTTGCTTCACCCCTTGCTCTGCCACTGACTCTGTCTTTTGTTCTGTTTCGTGCTCGCAACGAATACGCGCAAGGAGTTCTGATGAAAATGCAGCCCCCTTCCTTCGTTAATCGCCTAACCCGCGCCGCACTTGCTGTTCTGCTTGCCGTTGTATTTGTGCCTGTGATGCCAGGTGTTGCTTGCGCCGAGCCTTCCGTCGCCGCCGCAGCTGACAACAGCGCGGCAATCGATCGCTTCTTACGTGTGTTCAACGAGGTTGACGCCGAGATGCGCCAGAAATACAACGCGACGGGAAACGTAGACGACCTCCTGACCAATCGCGCGAACAACGGATTCGGCGCGACAAACGGCATTGCGTCGCTGTCGGAGGAAGCAATTCCCAAAGCGTACGATTTGCGCGATCCCAAAATCGACAAGGTAACTCCGGTCAAGTTTCAGAACCCTTGGGCCACCTGCTGGAGCTTCGGTGCAATGGCTGCATCGGAGACGAGTATCTTAAGCGAGCTGGGTTGGTCGGCTTCCCAAGGGCTTGACCTGTCAGAGCTTCACCTCGCGTGGCTCGCCTACACACCCCTTTCTCAGGAAGCTATTACTGCTTCAGGTTCTGCCAACTACCAAAGCCAGCTGGGGGAGGGTTATTACACGGTAGATGCCGCTGGTAACCACAAAACTGACCCAGATATCGTCCTTGAACAGGGTGGCTCGCCTCCCACTATCACGTCGGTGCTGTCGTCAGGAATAGGTCCTGTTCCCGAGAAGGAGGTGCCCTACCGCAGCACGGAAGGGGAAACCGTCAACGACAGCGAAGGTAATCCGGTTTACTACAGCCCTAAAGGCGACTGGTCGGTTGACGAAAAAAGGCGCTTTATGTCTTCCATACAGCTTGAGGATGCCAACCTGCTGCCCTCCCCTGCCGACATTGATAGTCAGGGTGGCTACCACTTCAATCAGCCTGGCGTTGACGCCATCAAAAGCGAATTGCTCAAGGGGCGTGCGGTGAGTATTAACTTCTGCGCTGACCAATATATGCCGGGCATGTCGCCTGAGGACAACAAGTATCTCAACACTAAAACGTGGGCTCACTACACCTATGAGGTTGTCCCGATAACTCACGCCGTCACCATTGTCGGGTGGGATGACGAATACTCGAAGGACAACTTTTTAACATCGGAGCAAGTGTCAGGTGCCACGCCGCCGCCTTGTGACGGAGCCTGGATTGTCAAGAATAGCTGGGGGTCGGAATCGGGAACGTTCCCCAACAAGTTCAACTGGGGCGATGATGGCTACTTCTACCTGTCCTATTTCGATCAGAGCATTAACAACGTCGAATCATTCGATTACGACACCACCACCATGGGGGACAAGGGAAAGTACCGCATTATCGACCAGTATGACTTCATGCCTTCAACCAGTCCGATGACGCTGCCGAACCCACTACCGGCGAGCATGGCTAACGTTTTTACGGCGGATGAGCGTCAGGAAGTCACCTCGGTGTCGTTCGAAACCTCCTGCCCTAACACGACGGTAACCTACCAGATGTATCTCTTGGACAAAGATGCGACAGGTCCCAAGGACGGTACGCTTGTAGCAACTAACACGTTGACGTATGAGTATGGTGGCTACCACCTGGTACATTTTCCGCAGAGCGTGATTGTGGAGAAAGGGTATAGGTACTCGGTTGTGGTAACAGAGAAAGCTGCCGTGCCCGGTTTAGACGGAGAATTCTATCTTGTCCAGCTTGACAAAGGCATCAACAGGCTCGGCTGGGAGAGGTTGATCGAGGATGATCCCGACCTGAAAGGAGTTCTTACAAAGTATTCGTGTGGTATTGTCAACCCCGGAGAAAGTTATTCGATTACAACTGAGGATAGCGGGGAGCTAACAGAGGACCTGTTCGACATCGTGGCGGAGCTGAAAGCGTCCAATCCTGGTGATGAAGACGATATTCCCTCCGACAGCTTTGACTACGACAACTTCCCTATCAAGGCCTACGCAAACCCGGTACCCGAGCCGGCATACGTTAAAAAGCCTGTTTCTGCCCCCTTTGTTGATGGCAACAAGACTGTTATCGTAAGCGCAACCGGTGAGTTTCCGGAGTGGGCCGATGTGGAGCTGGTGTTAACTGCGGTGGATGAGAAGACCACAAGCGCTCTTGCGGAGTTGGGCGGGGAAAAGCAGCGAATCCTTGCGGTCGATGTGGCCTTGCGCGATAAGAATACCAAGTACCCTATTGATTTCAAGGGGTCATTGGCGCTCACGTTCGACGTTGGTACGAGTTATGAGGGATGGATGGTGAACGTGGCGCATCTGCCTGCCGGGGCTCAAGAAGAGGTGTTTAAGGGTCTCGTCGTCACGAATGGCAAGGTAGCGGTGAATGTTACCACGCTCTCGCCGTTCGGTGTGTTTGGTGAAGCTCCTTCTCCTGCACCTGCTCCTGTTCCGGCGGGAGGTGCGACGAAAAAGCCGCTGGTTGCCACGGGCGACTCGCTGGGGGTGTCTGCGGCAACTGCAACAGGCATAGCCGCGATAGCCGCATGCGCCGGTGCGGTTGCCGTCGTGCGCATGCGTCGTCGCAGCAGGTAGTGCACCTACCCTTCCAGTTCGCTATCGAGCGCACGGCGGTGCTTGATGGCATCGTGGATTGTGTAAGCGAGAACTACAAAGCTGATAGCAAAGCTCATGATAAAGAACACGATTCCTATGGCCATGTCTCCGAACCATGCAACCTGATTAATGCCAACAATCTGAATCTCTGCGACGATACGCATGCCGCAGGTGAGGGCTCCTATCACAGCACCGCAAAATGCAGAGCATATTACAACGTAATCCCAGGGAATAGCATCCACTTCCGCAAAACGCTTGTAGCTGGACACCGCACCCGATTTAAGTTGAATCCACAGGGAAACAATTCCCGCAATAAGGATCGTGATCGTAAGAGGAACCTGCACGGGGACAAGGCTTGCGCCCAAGTCGGTCATGATAGGATTCTGCGTGGTGGATGCCACTTGGTTGAGCATGATGGTGTAGTAAAGACACAATACCGAACCGATAAGCAAGATGTACATGCTTATCCTCATGGCCTTGTTCTCTTCGGCTTCAAGCCGTTCGTCCTTTGGCCCCATGATGTCGTTCCATTTTCGCGTGCAAAGCATAGTTTCATCTCCTATTCCCAAAAAAGGTCGTTGAGCGTTTTGCTCAATGTCTTACAGATGGCAGTACACAGCTTGAGGCTTGGGTTGTAGCGCCCAGTCTCTATGAGACCGATGGTCTGGCGAGTTGCCCCCACGGCATCGGCTAACTGCTGCTGCGAGAGCCCTGCCTCGGTACGTGCGGATCGTAAGCGCTCGTTTTTTGCGTCATCCACTGCATCACCTCTCTCAACATGCAATATATATGTGACATGACAAATATATATTGCATGTTGGGGGTTGTCAATAGAATTCCCTTTGCGTCGTAATATTTATTCAGCATGCGAAAGCTCCCGCAGCTCTTTTCTTTTGCTCCGCTCCATGTATTTTGGGACAATAGGCTCGTGTCCCCACTGTCGCGTAGCGTCGCATGACGAGAAAAGGAAGTTTCAATGATAAGAATACCGACTGAGCGCATAGATCGCTTCATCGAGGAAGACATACCCTATATTGACCTAACAAGCATGGTTTTGGGAATAGGCGATTGTTCAGGTCGTATGGAATACTTCACGCGCGAGGATTGCGTGCTGGCTGGTGCGAGCGTTGTGAGACAGATTATGGAGCGTATCGGATGTCGCGTGGTTGAAGGACATGACGACGGCGCGAAGCTGAAGAGCGGCGAGGTTTTCTTAGTGGCTGAGGGGTCGGCTGCCAATCTTCATGCTGCTTGGAAGGTTTGTCTCAACGTTTTTGACCATCTGTCAGCTATCGCAACGATGACAAGAAAGATGGTTGATGCTGCTCATAGGGCGAATCCGCACTGCGAAATACTCACGACTCGTAAGAGCATGCCGGGCGTGAAGGATCTCATGACCGAGGCAGTTATGATAGGTGGCGCTTATCCGCATCGCTTAGGACTGTCTGAAACGGTTTTGGTGTTTGAACAGCATCTCGCGTTCCTGGGGGGTTTCGATGCGTTCATCGAAAGAATGCCTGAGTTCAGAGCGCGCTGCATAGAAAAGAAGCTGTTTGTCGAATCTGGGGTAGAACATGCCTTAGATTTAGCGAAAGCAGGTGTCGATGGTATCCAGTTAGACAAGATTCCTGCCGTAGAGTTGAAAGACGTTGTCGAACAGATACGGGCTGTGAACAGCCATATCACGCTTATAGCGGCGGGTGGCATCGGTCTCAAGAATGCTGAAGAGTATGCAGGCACCGGAGTAGATGGTCTGGCAACCACAGCACCCTTCGCAGCTAAACCAATGGACATGAGCGTCCGCATTGTCCCTTCTCTATAATGGGCTAACCCGTGGGCAGCTACCACTTTTGCGGCGCCGCAATGCCTGTAACGCTTACGCACAACGAAGACGCACGACAACAGTGAGGTTATTCCCTTCGAGATGCGCTTCTACGAAGCCTCCCATGTTTGAACAAAGGCTCGCAACAATTGCCAAACCTAAGCCCGATCCGCCGCCTCTGCGTGCGCCATCAGCGCGATAGAACCGCTCGAATAGCCGATCTGTCTCAATTGAACTGGGGTTCGTTACTTCATTGGAAACCGAGATTTCAACCAGCGCGCCGCCTTCCCCCAATACAGTTTCCTGCGTGATAGCTGGGGCAGATACACCATACCGTAGGGAGTTCGACAGCAGGTTCGAGAACACGCGAGAAAGCGATTCCTCATCACCTAAAACCGCCACATCCTCATCTTCGAAGTGGATGCGAGCTTCCCAACCGCGCGCGGCAAACTGAGGATACGCACCTGCCAGAACTTCGGCAAGAACAGGAAGGACCTCGACCGGCCCCAGCTCCAAAGGCCGGTCAGTGTCGACCGCTTTCGAATACTCAAATAGCTTATCGGTGAGCTCGCGCATGGCCGCAAGACGCGAAGTCGCCTCGCGCAAGCAGCGGGCCTGTTCTTCGGGGTCAGAGCTTCGTTCATAAAGTTGAAGATACCCCTGCGCACCCGTAAGGGGGGTGCGGATGTCGTGGGAGAGAGCGGCAAGGTCGCGCCGAAACGTTTCTTGTTGCTCGTCCATGGCGGAGCGCTCATCGCGCAGCTTGTCCATTTCGCTGTTCACGGCAGCAGCAACCGACGAGATGCCAGGCGTAGAGAACCCTACCGTCGCCCGCTCATTGTGGCTTCTATCACCGCGGAGAAGAAAGCGCGCCATGCGCTTGAGCTCTCGCTCGTAGAGTGCGACGGTGACTGCCGTCGCAGCAATCACCACAACAAGCACCGCTATTGCCAGCACCCCGTCCATGGACTCTCCTTCCAGTACACCTTATCCCAGACTCCTGCGCCGCATGACGAGAGCGGTAAGAGTTCCAACGACGAGCAGCGTCACCACCGCTTGCACGTACGTCATCGGGTCACATACGATTCCTTGGGTCAGCACATCTAAATCAGCAGCAAGGTACCCGTCAAGGCAGTCGCGTATGAAAACGGGCAGACCAGGCACATTGGCTAGGATCATTTGCAGGACTGCTTCAATCACACCTCCGCCAAAAATCACCCCACCAATGCACGCAACCGTCTCAGAACCTGTGGCGATACCGAGAAAAACAGCTATGGACGCATAGGCAGATATACAGAGCACCACCTGGATAAACCATTGAATAGCCTCGCCAACTTCGGGGGGCGTCAGCGGAATGTCTTGCAGAAACAGCGCGAGCGCCACAACAGCCGTTCCCGCCGCAACGACGATCGTGGTAAGGACAACTGCACTTATCATCGCCGCACAAACATAGGATAACCTGCCACCTTCTGCTTGAATGAGATTCTTCACGAACCCAAAATTGAAGTCGTATGCCACAAGACACCCCATCATCAAGCAGATAACGGAAGAAAGGAATGAACCTCCAACAAGGGAAAATCCGTATAGCTGGAGCGCCGGCACGGGTCCATCGGGAAGTTCAACAATCCCCGTTGCGGCAAAGGCGGGCCACACATCGTTGAGCCACATCATAAAGGGGGTAAACAAAGCACAGAGAAGGATGACTACTATGAAGGCAGCGAAGATGCGTAACTTCACGATACGGTAGAGAAGCGATCTAACCATGCTAAGCATCCTGACCACCCCCTTTCCCGGCGAACCCGCGCGGCCTGTTGGCATTCGTTGCCTGAGGCCAAGCGGCGCTGTCGCAACCAAGCATAGCCAGGTCGGCACCCATCAACCCCACAAATAGTTCTTCGATGTCACGTTCGTGAACGAACAGCTCCGTGACGGGAATTCCCGCCTCTGACAACGCGCGCCCCGCATCCTCAGCTGATACTTCGCCTTCCGCGCGGATCGCATCGTCTTCCATCACGGAAAAGCGCGCTGTCGGGAACGCTTCCTGAAGCTTTGCGAGAGCAAGCTGGGGCGTTGCCGCGCGAATAGATAAGTAGTCGGCACATTCGGCATCGACCTCCGCCGCGCTCATTTCGCGTACAAGATGCCCGTCGCGGATTACTCCGTAGCGGGTAACCATGCGTTCAAGCTGGTCAAGTACGTGAGAACTGACGAACACCGTAAGGGAGCGAGCCCGCGCAAGGTTCACGATGGTTGTGCGCACCTCGCGCACCGCCTGTGGGTCTAGCCCATTGAACGGCTCATCAAGTAGCAGCAGGTCGGGCGAGCCTACCAGCGCAAGTGCAAGTCCGAGGCGCTGCTTCATGCCCAGCGAGTAAGTTTTGACGAGCTTCTTTGCAACCGGTGCCAGGCCTACGATCTCAAGTGCGTCCATGCTCGCTACCCTCGCCTGGGGAACACCAAGCGCAAGGGCGCGCACCATAACGTTGTCAAGACCAGACAGCCCCGGATGAACACCCGGGTTCTCAATGAGCGCGCCGAGTCGGCGACTCGTGCTCCCAGGCGCCTGCCGCTCCCCCAGAACCTCGATCTCGCCCGCCGTGGGCAACACCAGCCCTGCGAGCATCTTCATGACGGTCGATTTGCCAGCACCGTTACGCCCGACAAATCCATAGATTTCGCCTGCGCCCACATGCAAGCTCACGTTGTCAACAGCACGCTTGGCGCCGTACGTCTTCGTCAGGTCAGACGTTCTTATTGCGTCCATTTCTTCTCCTTTCGAACCATCGTTCCTCTCGATGATTCGAGTATGGACGGCAAAGGTTTACGAACCTTCCGTGAAGTTATAAGAAAGTTACAAGATTCGGCATGCTTTTTGGATGGCCTATGACAAAGCGCGCCAAAGGAGCGCGCTGTTGAAGACAACCTTTTGGCTGTTTGTCTTTCGAGCTGGGCGAACGCCGGCTGAGTCATTGTTCCAACTCCGACAGCTCTTCCAACTTTTCCAGCTCCGCTAGCTTAAATCCGATGCCCCATACGGTTTCGATGTAACTCTCCGTGCCCGTTCCTTTTAGTTTCGTCCGGATGTTGGAGACGTGCGTGTTGATAGCTTTCTCTTCAACAGCGGCGTCCTCATGCCACACCTCGCGGTAGAGCTCGCGCTTGGTGAATACCTTACTGGGACGGCGCATGAGCGCGGCAACAATATCGAACTCGGTGCGGGTTAGCTTGACAGGGGTGCCTGCAGCTTCGAGCTTTCGCGCGTCTTCGTAGAGCTTCCACTTCCCATATGTTTGGGAAGGGGCAGATGAGTTCGCGGTGAGGCTGGTGGAATTGGATGAACTGGCAAGCTTGGGCGCTGCGCTCTCACCTAAAACGCCGACGGGGCGCATCGAGCGCCGAATGAGCGCTTCTACACGTGCAACAAGTTCGTCGAGATCAAACGGTTTGACCAGATAGTCATCGGCTCCCATATGAAGCAATGCCACGCGGTCGACCACCTGCGCCTTCGCGGAGGTCACAAGTATCGGAACAGCACTTTTCGTGCGGATGAGCGAGACTACTTCTTCACCGGGAATGCCGGGCAACATCAAATCGCAAATCACGAGGTCGAAAACGTCCTTTTGATCAAGCAGCAATCGAGCTTCCGTACCCGAATAGGCAGGGATGCAGCAAAATCCTGCCCCGCACAGTGTCGAACACACCACGTCACTAATAGCCGCATCGTCCTCGATCACGAGAATTTTGGCGTGATGTGACCAGGCAAAACGGGAGTCTGCTTCTCTTCCAGACATCGATCGCACCCCTTTCGTGTGTTAACGTGTGCCAAAGACCAGCTAATACCACACTGTCTCCCTGCATATGTCTGTGTCAGAGAGGGTCACACCAAATGTCATACATCACTCAATGAGCTAAAGCAACAGCCGCTTCTGACGCATACTCTTCCAAACGACGACTCGAACTGCGTCATTATGCCACGTAGCGTGAGTCTTTGTCACATTGGGGCATCTGGCCGGAATTCGCACAGGAGCACAGGCGCACAGTCGCGTCTGCCCATAGGTCACAGTGGAACAACGGGCGCATCGTCAGGCAAGTTCCCGCCTGGAAATGGATGCTTGTCGAATAAAGCATGTAAAGCGAAAGGGCCGCACATCTCATGCGGCCCTTTCGGTGCTGTTTACTATGCTCGCTTCTACTACATGCAGGTGTAGCCACCGTCGACGGGCAGCTGCACACCCGTAACGTAGCTCGAAGCCGGAGACGCCAGGAAGACGGCGGCCGTGTCGAGCTCGCCCTCGTTACCGTAGCGCTCTTCGGGGATCATGGTCTTGGCATTCTGCTGGAAGAAATCGCTGTCGAGCGTTTCCTTGGTCAACGGAGTGTAGAAGTAGCCAGGGCAGATGGAGTTCACGGTGATGCCATACTTACCCCATTCGGAAGCCAGTGCGCGCGTAAGGTTCACCACGCCGCCCTTTGCCGCATGGTAAGGAGCACTGCCGGCAACTTTGTTGCCCACCAGGCCGTACATGCTCGCAATGTTGATGATGCGCCCGTAGTTGGCCGGGATCATGGCTTGCTTGGCTACGGCGCGGGCAACCTTGAAACTGCCAAACAGGTCGATTTCCATTTCGTTAGAGAACTGCTCGTCGGTGATGTCTTCAGCAGGAGCCACAGCACCCGTGCCCGCATTGTTGATAAGGATGTCGATGCGGCCCAGCTTCTCAACGACTTCTGCCACGGCGGCGTTTACATTTTCGGTGTCGGTGATGTCGCAGCGGATAGCGAGCGTCTCCACGCCGAACTCTTCGGCGATCTCAGCGGCCACCGC
This sequence comes from Adlercreutzia sp. ZJ138, assembly GCF_011038935.1. NCBI lineage: Bacteria > Bacillati > Actinomycetota > Coriobacteriia > Eggerthellales > Eggerthellaceae > Adlercreutzia > Adlercreutzia sp. ZJ138. Next base: position 87,563 of record NZ_JAAKEA010000001.1, read on the forward strand.
GTCGATCTTTTCCTGACGGCGCGCCATCACAACAACCTTAGCGCCCTGGTTGGCCAGCGCCTTTGCCATCTGCACACCGAGACCCCCCGACGCGCCCGTAACGATTGCCACCTGACCGGTCAGATCGAAATAGTTCTTGTTCATACGGTTCCTTCTTTCTCTTTGGAGATACACCCACGTGATTTATAACGCATTATGGTAAAAGAGAGCTGTATAAAACCGTAAAAGGACGCCTTACTTCGCCAAAGAGAAACTGTGAATGGTATGGAGAATAGAGGGGTGACAAAATGTGCTTAGTATTGCACCATTGCGTTCACCCTCCCCTGTAGCTTTATTACAAAAGTCTAAGAGCCGAGCTGAGTGTAGAGAACAGCTATTGGCTCGTTGTCTCTGCGTTTCTCGGGTACTTTGTTCGCCACAGATCGTGACGAAACGATGGCTGAAAAATGTGCCAAAGGATCACACTTTGGTGCTGCGTCCCCGTTGTCCCATTCTGACACGCGGGCACGCTGGCACCCTTCAAGAAACAGCTGTTTAGCGGTATGCTTGGCGAGTGTATCCGCTACTTCGAAGAGAAAGGCTCCGAGTATGCGTCGCAAAGACAGAGAGCAGACTGCAGAATTTGCCTGGGATGTACTGGAGCGCTGCCCTTACGGCGTGCTTTCACTTGTCGACCGCGAGGGTGCACCTTATGCAGTACCGGTGTCGCATGCGGTGTTGAATGGGGCTGTGTACTTCCATTCCGCCAAGCACGGCGAGAAAACCAAGATCATGGCGGCAAATCCGGCTGCTTGCCTTACGGGCGTGACGGACGTCGTACCCCTGCCCGAGCAGTACTCCACCACCTACGCCAGCGCCGTCGCGTGCGGTGTTGTGTCGCTGGTAGAAGATGCCGACGAGTGGACTGCCGCTCTGCGCGCCATCGTCGAGCGCTACGCTTCTGAGAATGCGGGTCACTTCGAAGACGCCCTCGCCAAAAGCAGTAAGCGCACCGCTGTGTGGAAATTAACGCCCACAGCAATAACGGGAAAAGCCCGGCTTGCGTAGCGGGGCGAACAGATGGGTCAAAGAGCCACACTGTCGTACATCCTCTTAGCACTTGGCAGCTCTTTGCCTGGAAAAAGCTGAAACAGGGAATCTCATCTTTTGCGTCTGCCTCAACTTGGCTTTTGCGTGATAAATTGGCAAAGTTACTTTGCCAATTCTGAAATTGAACTAGCTTCGTCGCCGTTTGATTAGCATGCGGAAGGAGTCCATAACTTCACCGAGTACAATGGATGCTTGTCGAATAAAGCATATAAAGCGAAGGGCCGCACATCTCATGCGGCTCTTCCGGCATTGTTTACTATGCTCGCTTCTGCTACATGCAGGTGTAGCCACCGTCGACGGGCAGCTGCATGCCCGTGACGTAGCTCGAAGCCGGAGACGCCAGGAAGACGGCAGCTGTGTCGAGCTCACCTTCGTTTCCATAACGCTCTTCAGGGATTATGGTCTTGGCGTTTTGCTGGAAGAAGTCGCTATCGAGCGTCTCCTTGGTCAACGGAGTGTAGAAATACCCAGGGCAGATGGAATTCACGGTGATGCCGTACTTACCCCATTCGGAAGCCAGCGCACGCGTAAGGTTCACCACGCCGCCCTTTGCCGCATGGTAAGGAGCACTGCCGGCAACTTTATTTTGTTGTGAAGTATTTCGCAAACATTTCGATCAGTGATTGCTTGTTGTAAATCCCCAACTTGCGGTAGATATTTGATACGTGGCGCTTTCCCGTATTTGGAGAGATGAATAGCTTCTCGCTTAGATGAGCAACGGTGTACCCACGCAAGAGGTATTCCATCACTTCCGATTCACGTGGAGACAAGCCAAAAACCTGGGAGAACTCGTCTATTTGAGCTGCAGCAGTCGTCACCTTATCTTCTTTCACATCGACAGGAACAGCCATGATGTCAATCAGATCCTGCTGGGTAAACACCACCATCTGTACGACTGTAGCCGCCACCAGGCAACCCAGTAGACAACTTACCAGCAAGTTATTGGTCGAATTGACATGCGCTGCACCATATGACAGGGCAAGGAACCCCGCAAACGAACTTGCGCGACCTGCAAGAAAGAAAAGGCCGAACGTTTTCCATATCGGCACCTTTGCACGATACGCATAGTCCGTCGCAACGAGAATCGTAAGCGTGTCAAGAGAGAACATGGCGAAGCGCATGAGTCCGAACGCTATTTCGGGAAAGAAGCGCACAGGCATAACGACGAGCACAACGTAAAGGACAATGCTTAAAAACACCGACTGATAGAGGATTTTTAGGTGTGTTTCGGGCGTACGCACGCGAGAGATCACCAGTGTAATCCCCAGAATGAGAAAACCTGCAGGTAAAACGCTCTCCAGAGTAAGCTCTCCAATGAGCGTGCCACCGATGCCGCGATTACTTACTTGGGAGATACCAAAAATGCCATGAAGAGCTGCAACAGACGCTAATAATTCTCCCTTTTTCTTAATGTGGGGACGAGTAAGGTTCTCTAACGCCGCAGGGAACGACCTACGTAGCTCGTCACCACCGAATATAAGGCAAAAAGCGCTGACCGGCAGAGCGATGACTACAAAGACGCTCTGGATAGCGTGCGGAGACATCGCAAAAAGCTGGTACAGAGCAAAAGCGAGAACATAGGACAAGCAGATACTTTTCAACGTTCCGCTGCTTGCCAGCGTACTCCAAAACGCAACCCAGGAAAACAGCAGGAACACGTCGCAGAATCCCATGACCAAAGCTCCTACGACAAAGCCTGTGAACTGATATCTTCCCAACAAGGGATATATCAGAAGCAGCACCGACCCAACCAGCGACAACGCCGCTATGGGTGCCACGAGAGCCTTCTCCTCTTCAACGACGCACTTCTTCACGACAAGAACAGCGGGAGTCATCACAATAATGGCCGCGCTAATATAGTATGGGTTGGGTGCGATGGCTCCCGTGCTGAACATATTGCCATAAGGAGCAATGAACGAAGAAGCGTAAGCAATCATTTGCCATGATTGAAGGAACGCAAACCCCACAAGCGAGCAGGTCCGCTTAAGATAAACTGATCTGTTCTGTAATATGTGCATGTATTCAGCGCGGCAGTCGGTAGCTACGCTCCTCCCGCTGAGCATTATAAGATTTCCCCTGTTGAAGGACATGATACAAAAAGTATCAATTTACTTTTTGTCGACCGTTGTTCCGTTTTGGGTGATGTCGTGCACCTCTTCTTCTTCGAAACTATTGGCAGAGCCACGGTGCTTACCTCATTTGAAAGGAGAGGGATCTATGTCTAACAAGAAACTGAACCGACGTCAATTTCTCGCCGGGTCTGCCCTTGCGGGTCTTGCCGCAGCGGGGTTGACTGGCTGCTCATCCAACTCGGCTCCGAAGGATGTTCCTGAAGGAAGCGAGGGAACTCTTACCCCCTCTTCGGACTCCAACGGTGCAGGACGGTGGTCGTGGGATACGCCGCCTGCGCCCATCGAAGAAGACGCCGTCACATCGACCGTCGAGAAGGACGTAATCGTAGTGGGAGCCGGCCTTGCCGGTGTCGCTGCTGCTTGTTCAGCCGCCGAAAACGGCTTATCGGTCGCCGTGATCGAGAAAATGCCAGAACCCTCTTTCCGCGGCGGAGCATTTGGCTCAGTCAACAATCGCTATTGGAAGGAAGCCGGAGTTGAAGTCGATATGGAAGCCATTGCGCGCGACTGGATAGCTCAAAGCGGCTCCCGTTGTAACGAAGCGAACGTATGGAACTACTTGCGCCGCTCCGCCGAGGGCATCGAATGGTTCTGCGACAAACTGGAGGCGAACGATTTCACTATCATGCTTCTCGCTTGCGGCTACAAGGGTCCCACGTATCCCGAGTATTACGGCTGCCTGCAATTCAAAGACGCCGAGGGACAGTTCGGTGCCGGTCCTGCCGCTGGCATTCTCCTCGCCGAGTCGAAGGATAATGGTGCTGAATACTTCTTCGAATGCCGCGCCGAACAGCTCGAGCGAGAGGGAAGCAAGATCACTGGTGTGATTGCATCGACCCCTGAGGGATATCAGCGGTTTGTCGGAACCAAAGGTATCGTCTTGGCGACGGGTGACATCTCAGGCGACGAGGAAATGTGCCAGGCTTTCGCACCGGTCATGCTGCAATGCTCCGCATCGCAGTACACTCCCGTCGGTGCAAACACGGGCGACGGGCAGAAAATGGCCTTGTGGGCCGGTGCCAAAGTGCAGGATTATGCTTATTCTCCTATGATTCACCCTCAACAGTACACTGCCTTGTCAAACGGGAACTTTCTGCATGTAAACATGCGCGGCCAGCGCTACATGAATGAAGATACCTGGTGTCAGGGCCGATCGCTCAACGTCCTTAATCAGCCGGAGTCCGAGGGATACTGCTGGGCGATCTTCGGCGGCGATCGTTGGCTGCCGGATTCCATCGATACCCTCGAACAAGGGGGCGGCATGTTCTGGGACTTTCACCGTCATCACTACGACGATCCGCCCACGGGAGCGGAATGGTGGCAAGGCTGCATCGATTCCGGCAAGGAAAACGGGATGGTAATTGAAGCGAGCAGCATCGAAGAGCTTGCCTCGCTGACTAACTTGCCTGCCGACACTCTGCAAGCGACTATCGACCGCTACAACGAACTCTGTGCTAAAGGAGTTGACGAGGACTTCGGAAAGCGCTCAATCATGCTCACGCCTATCAACGGCGCCCCTTACTACGCTGCCCAATTTGGCCCTGCGGCTATGGTCGCCATCGGAGGTATGGAGGTCAACACCCGCTCGCAAGTTTGGGATACCGACGATAAGCTAATCGAGAATCTTTACGCCATCGGCAACTGCGCCGCCGGCCTGTATGGAACGGACTACCCGCTCGTTGTTCCAGGAAACAGTCTCGGTCGCTGTGTAACGTTCGGCTACCTGGTTGGACGAGAACTCGCAGGCATTGAGTAACTAAGTAGCCCCACTCGCTTTTTTTCTTGTTCGGGTTGAACCCCTCCTTCACCATCCCGAGCACTTGATACAAGCCAAAACAGTGAACCGCATCCCAAAGCTCTGGATGCGGTTCACTTTTGCGTCCTTTTCGGAAGGTCAAAGGGGAGCTTGGACATTTTGCTGAACCTCGACTCTGGCCGGGGTGCCAGTTTCATCTGTGTGCAACTATACATGCTGTCTGCCACTGGCTGACCTGTGAGCAGAAAAGCACGGGTGTGTCTGCCCGTGGTCAGAGTGGAACAACGGGGACGCTGAGATGAGCGTGATTCTCTGCCACACTGCCGTATATCCTCGTGTTGTTGTAAAGCATCTGCGTACAAACTATGAGCGAGGTTGAACTTCTGTTCACATGAATGCGCAAGCGTAGGTAAAGTTCCTGTTCAAAAGGCATTTCTTTTAGAGCGGTTGCTACACTTGAACCTCCAATATAACGGATTCGGAGGTTACTCTCATGATGAGAAAAACGCCCACCCCTCAGGTTCGTGCTTTTCGTGCCCTTCGTACAAAGGGCATGCCTGATCTTACTTCTCTCGTATCAATACTAATCGTCTGCACGCTGGTGGCTTCGCTCTTTCCTACGCAATGGGCGCTGGCGGAGCCTTCCTCGTCTGACGAAGGTGTGCAGCAATCCGACACAACACAAGTAGATACTACGGCACCCACCTCAAGCACCACACAGCCCGTCTCTGCCGATGAGGAACCCCTCGAATACGGAGAAACCCTCAACGACGGTACCACCTTGGTACCTGTCGCTGACAACTCGAGCTTGTCGAGCGCAAGTCTGATGGGTTTTGACACCACGCGCGAAAACACGGTGTCGGAAGAATGCGGCACCGACAATCCCGTGAGTGGCTGGGTTGGCGTTACGCCGCTGGAGTACGGGCGTCTTACGTACGATGACCTCGATTCTGACCCTTCGAATCTAAAATCGCCCCTGTGGATTACCGACATAAGAAAAACCACTGCAGAGAATCTGGATTACGACTCACATTATCGAGACCTTTTCTACGATTTTGATGCTGATGGCAGAACCATAGGAGCTGTTGCTCCGGCCGATTTGGATCACAATGGTCTCGATGATCTTGCTGTGCTAACCAGCGACGGCAAGGTAAGAATCTACAATACCTCGTATGCTGAATCCGGTTATTTCAGCCAGTATGGTGCAGGCATACCTCCAGCGTATCTGAGGGGAAACATAGCCGTGCTCGATCCGGGTCGCGCATTTTACCCGCGCACGGAAGGCTCAGAGTCGCGCAAGCAAATCGACTTCGAAAACTACAACCCCACGATGCAAGAGCCTAATCTGTATCACCTGAAAGCGGGCGATCTTGATGGAAACGGCTACGAGGACATTGTGATGTTCTCGTACAACGAAAGCGGCGAGGGCTGGATTGATGTGTGGTACACCTTCTACCTGACTGATGCCAGAATTGACGACAGCACCCCCTTACCTTCTGGATGGCAGGCTTCCGAACTCTTGGGCGAAAAGCCGCGCGAAGGCAATAGGTTCCTCTTCTACCATCAGTCGATAGCAGCCGATAACATGCCGTTGCTGAATGCCAACATATATTCCGATAACATGTATCTTCCTGCATCGCTTGAAGTAGCTGACCTTTCCGGTGACGGCAAGGCAGAGGCCATTGTGGCCTTCCAAGGAGGCGATCCCTTGGGAGGATCTCGGTACTGCTCGGCCATTCAAGTTGTTCAGGCGTCCGCAGGCACCGATCAGCAGTTCCAGATAAAGGATGCAAACGGAAACCCCAAAACCGTTACGGTTACCCAGCCGAATTTCGAAGGGACATGCTCCCGATGGGCGCCTCCGGGCGGTCCGTGTACGCAAATGACCTCGGTTTCCGTGGGCGATGTTGATGCCGACAATCACCCAGAATTGGTAGTGGGCGGCTATGCAGGGTCAGATGCTCTGCAAGGCGAGCTGTACCTGACTTACTTGGAATGGGTAGAGCCCGAGGACGGATCACGCAGCTACTTGGATACGACCAACGTGCACGGGTTTACCTGGCTTTCTGACGACAACGGGCTACACAAAACACTTGGGAGCAAACTTTACGGCCACAAAGCCAATGAAGATACCTCACTGTACTACGAGGACGCAGACAGCACCTTCTTCAAAAGTGAGGCAAGCAACTACCAGCTCTACAACCTTTCGCGCTATACGAACACCTCGAACTGGACAGTGCCACTGAGCTGCGTCAGCCTATCGGGATACGTGGACAACAACACCTACGATCAGGTATTTTTCGGAAGTTTCTTCTACAACTACGACAAAGCGTCTGCAACGTTTACGCCGTGGCGTGGTAGGATTCACGAAGATTTCAACGAGATGGATAACAACAACATCTTGCTGATGCTTTCCGAGCCTACCGCAGCTGAGGACATGATTCCTAATTGCGATTCGCCCGATGCGGGTCTGGCCACTATGATGGATTATCCCGGTGGCGAAATTCTGTACCAGATGGCTCTGTTCGACCAAACGAAGAACTACGGCGATAAGGTTCGCATCGACCGCTACACCTATTGCGACAATGGCAGCAGCGTAGCGTTTTCCTGCTATGGTGACATGAGCGATAAAACAGAGTTCGCATGGGGCGAAAACTCGCCCGAGATTCCTTTCCTGGCAAACCTTGACTGGCTCGATGACGCGAAGGAGCCTCAGGACAAGGACTCTATGTTCCTGCGCTTGGTAGGACATGAGTTTGTCTACACCGAGCCTGTGGTGGAGTCGGTGCTTCAAGCACCGCCTTCCTTTGAAGATGTGTCTCTTGCAACCGGCTATGATTCGGGTTCAACGGCACTTACTCGCATCGAGGGTGACACGATAGAGTACGGTGCCAGTGCATCGGTGTCGTTTGATTTCAACATTTTGTACGGTGCCGAAGCTGGCAAGAACTCGATGAAAGTGGGGAAGACGCCCGGGTTTGGGGTAACTCCTTCGTACAAGGGTTCGAAAACCCATGAGGAGCAGTATTCTGTGAACATTTCTAAGGGGCAGGACAGTGTGGTTCTGACTTGCACTCCCATGGACTTGTACTATTACGAAGTGCTGCGGCCTGGCGCCCAGAAGCCTCTCGACCTTGCCGTCATGCGCGCACCTAATGCTCCCAACGTGAAAATTGTGCCCATCGAGACGTATAATGAACAGGCTATTAATTACAACAAGGTTATAAGTGCTTTCAACGAAAGATTGTCTGACAAAACGCCTCGGCTTGCGCTTTTACCCGAAGCGGATACGCTGATGTCCCACACAAAAGGGAAGCCCGAAACCTATACACGTCCCGACGGACTTGACACTTCGGAATTCAATTTGACCGACAGACCGCTTGCGCTCGACTACGGCAACGATTTCGGCTCAAGTAGCCAATCGCTGCTGAGTACCTGGAAAAATTCCGATGGTGGTTCGTGTGCTTTGAATCTGAAGATGGGCCTGAAGTTCGAGGAAAGCTCGCGTTTCAACAAGTTTACGCTGGCGTTTGGTATTAACCTTTCCGGAAATGGCGGGAAGTCGGTATACAACGGTAAAGCCTACAAGGGTGATGTGAAGTGTCTGACCGAAGAGTGGAACGACTACGGCATGTCGATGACGATGTATGCCGGCAAAAAAACTTACACCACCATAGAAGACCCGATGAGCAACAATGACTCTGTAGGCGAGTATGTCGTGGTGGGATATGACACCGAAAACGTGCGTTACGGAGTGGCAACGCCGCGCGGCTTAAAAATCGCTGATACTACGGCGCATACCGTAGACATCGTGGCGGATATTCCTTGGGGGGCTGATAACTCCGACAGCTCCTATCTGCTTGAGCGATTGGACTCCACAACGGGCCAGTGGCAAACCGTTCACACGTTTAAGAAACCAAACTTGGATGGCACCTCGCCGACTGTTTTTACGGAAACCTTCACCGATCAGGGCGGCCCCGATGGCAACGGAACTGATGAGCGGCTTGCCTCTGACACTTCGTACACATACCGCGTGACCGACTCACAGCGCAAACACTCCTGCACGGCTGTAGCGCAAACCGAAAAGGTTGACTCGTTTACGGTGACGTTCGACGAATTCAACCCGTGGGGGCTGATGGCAGCGCGGTCGGTGAGTGCTGAAACGGGTTGGAAGCACGCGCTTTCCAACGGTGCACTATTTACCGATGGTTCGCAGCTCGATTTCATCGCGTTGCCCTTTAACGGGTGGCAGGTTGACTCGTGGCAGGTGACCGAAACGCGTGACGGAATTGCCAGCGACATTACAAGCGATCCGCGTGTCAAGGTGTTTGATGACGGAAAGGTTTTGGTTATCAGTGAGGCACATGGCGATATTGCGGTGAAAGCCACCTCTTTGACACCAGTTGATCCGAGCGCACCAGACAACCCTGATGGCCCTGTGACGCCCACGGCAATTGAGTTTAGCGATTGGGGCATGAGCTTAGTCGGCTCTGATGGCACGACGCTTGCCAGCGACGAGCGTATAAGTCACGTAGCTGCTAAAGAGACGCCGACATCTGAGGGCGCGGAAGTGTCAGGCGAAGATGCGAATGAGGTCACTGAGGATGCGGATTCCCGCGAGAGTGCCGAAAATACGGGCGCAACTGACACAAAGCCTGTTGATACACTCTTGTGGATAACGGATGCGGGGGCGAAGCTGAATCTCAGCGCATTGAACGTGAAGATTGGCTCGATACTTTTGGCATCTCCTGCCAATAATGAGAAAACGCTACAGATGATTGGAGCCGAAGAAGGACGGATCAGCGAAACGATAAGTCCGCTTTCCGATGGAACACATAAGGTCATAGCGCTTGCTCAGAGTGTTAATGACCCGCTCTTCGATGCGCGCACCATTGTGTTCGCAAAGGATTCGCAAGTGCCCGATATGGCCATATGGTGCATCAATGGTGTCGACGAAAACGGTTCCAGTGCTAACAATGGCACCCGCACCATTATGGTGTGGCCCACAACAGGGCCGTCGGATGTGGGCCGTGTGGAGATCGCCCGTGGGCAAAATGCTACGAGCGGTTTTGTTGATGTGAGCAACAGCTACAAGAAGGGTATCACCTACATAGCTGAATGGGCCGATCCCACACTAGGGCCAGACAAAAAACCCCTGGATGACGGTCGCCTAGAAAACGGCTGGTACACGCTACGTCTCACCAACGGGGCAGGTGTTGTGTCGCAAAAATCGGTGGAGCTGACAGGCGTTACGCATCCTTTGGGCAAAGCCGAAGCGAAGCCTGAGGCTGGGCCAGTGACCCCGCCGGATGGCGACGGTGGCGGTAGCGGTAGCACAAGTAATCCTCCGTTAGACGGGAAGGATCCAAACGCAGGTGGCACCAAGAAACCTGCCGCACTTGTCGAAACGGGTGATACCACGTACAAATTCGTTATTGCATTTGCACTTGTCGCAGCTGTCTCGGCGGTGATTGCGGCGGTAATTCGTCTCGCGCGGCGGCGCGCATAACGAAAGGCCGAATGCGAGACTGAAGGCAGGGTGCTCTCCTTCCGTGCGGTTGTTGTTTTCCTGCGAGTGACGGTTTACCTACGATCGGTAGCTGCTATAACGGGTACATGCGAAAACGAAAGACCGTACGGAAGGATGCTTCTATGAGCGAAGTACACGTTATGTCTCATCCGTTGATACTCGACAAGCTGTCACACATGCGCAGTGAAGACACGTCCTCGAAGGACTTCCGGCAGCTGCTGAAAGAGATATCGCTGCTCATGGGCTATGAGGTGACGCGTGATTTCGCCGTAAAGCAAGTGAGCGTGCAAACTCCCTTGTGCGAAGGCATGTTCCCGCAGCTTGAGCAGTGCTTCATCACGATCGTGCCCATCCTGCGTGCGGGTATTGGTATGGTTGACGGTATGCTGGAGCTTATGCCATTTGCACATGTAGGACACATCGGCATGTATCGTGACGAGGAAACCCATCAGCCGGTGGAATATTACTTTAAAATGCCGAAGCAGGTTGAAAACTCTATCGTGATTGTAGTTGACCCCATGTTGGCAACCGGCGGCAGCGCCATAGATGCTGTGAGTGCACTGAAAAGCCGCGGCTGTACGAATCTCCGTCTCATGAACTTGGTGGCAGCTCCCGAAGGCGTTGCCGCTATGCAAAAAGCTCATCCTGACGTGGATATTTACGTGGCGGCTATCGATGAGGGCCTTAACGAAGACGCCTACATTGTTCCTGGTTTGGGTGACGCAGGCGACCGCATATTCGGCACAAAGTAGAATCGACCTCCAGCGATTCCCTCAGCATATCGAGCCGCCTGTGCAGCCAACTGAGCAACTTTGCTTTTTTCGCAGCTTTTGCGCAGATTATCGTGCGTGAATGGCCGTTTTATGTGCGGCGTTGCGAGATGGTAAAATAATTGTTTGTTTTATGCATTCAAGGAAAAAGTTCGCCGTACGGCTTTGAGGGAGAATGAGGGCATCTATGGCGAGGCGGAAAAAAAACACGCAACAATACGGGCAATACAACTACTCCTATGAACAGCAAGCTCGTCAGCGTATGGCCAACGGCAATCGTGCCCCGTATCCGGGAGCTTCGTATGGATCGGTGAATCCTGCTGGCAATATGAGTCAGTACTCGCGCATGAATCCGGCGTACTCCAAGAAGAGCAGCCGCATGGGCGTGGGGAAAAAGATAGCCATCGGGGTGCTGGTTGCATTTATTGTGGCGGCGCTGGGTGTGGGGTCTGCTGCTGCGCTGTACTTTAACTCGGTGAACAACGAGCTTACGAAAGGCGACAAAACCGATGACGAGCTGCTCGCCATTCAAGACGCCTTGTCAACCGATAAGCCGAAGTCGTTCACGGAGCCGTTTTATATGATGCTCATCGGCAGCGATAAGCGTGAGGATGGCTCGGTTGGGGGCTCGCGATCGGACACAAACATGGTAGTTCGCGTTGACCCAGCGAAGAGTATTGTCACCATGGTTTCTATTCCCCGTGACACACAGATTCAGCTCGAAGGCTATGGAACGAACAAGTTCAATGCGGCGTATAACTACCTTGGCGCGGCGGGTGCTATCGAAGAGGCGGAAAAGCTACTTGATATTGATATTTCGCACTATGCTGAAGTCGATTTCGAGAGCCTTTCAGAGTTAGTCGATGCGGTTGGCGGAGTGGATATTACGGTCGAAGAACCCATTGACGACCCTCACATTCCCGGTGTGTATATTGAAGCTGGTGAACAGCACCTCAACGGTGAGCAGGCGCTTGCCTATGCGCGTTCGCGCCAGTTTGCCGACGGAGACTTCACGCGTACGGCTCATCAGCGCGAACTGGTGATGGCTATTGTAAATGAAGTGCTCGCAATGCCGGTAACCGATTTGCCGAGGGTTATTAGCGCAGCAGCAAGTTGTGTTACCACTGACTTGTCGGTTGATGATCTGATTGATCTGGCAACCCAGTTTAAAGATTCTGCCGATGAGCTTGTTATCTATTCGGCAATGGTGCCTTCCTACACTGGCATGGAGGACGGGATTTCGTATGTGTACACCGACGAAGCGGTGCTTGACGAGTTCATGAGATTGGTTGAAGCGGGAGAAGATCCCAGCACGGTTGAAGCGGTGAGCACGGGTGGTAGCGATACGAGTGATTCCTCGGGCACCGATCAGAGTGGCGCGTACTACGACGATTCGTCTGCGTATTACACCGATCCGGGGTATAACTACGGCTATACCGATCCGAACTACGTTGACCCGGGAGTTGTTGATCCGAATTTCACCAATCCGGGGTATGTTGACCCAGGGTATTCCGATCCTGGATACGTTGATCCTGGCTACACTCAAGGTCAAAGTGCAGCAGGTGCAGGTGGTGTGGCTACAGGCGATGCGACGGTAGGCTAGTTGCAGGTTGCTAGCAAGCTATCATGAGGTTGTTGCGGGCGTGTGTGTAACCGCGTCCATAACAACCTCATTAACTGACGCTGCGCTAATCGGTGCTAACCGATATTGGTCGACGCTAGCTGCGGTATCCGTTCGGGTTTGATGACTGCCAACGCCAGCTGTCCTGGCACATGCGGTCAAGGTCGTATTCAGCCACCCACCCAAGTTCAGCGCGAGCCTTGTCGCATGCTGCGTAGTTCTCGGCGATGTCGCCTGCGCGGCGCGGCTTGATCTCGTAGGGAAGCGTATGCTCGCAGGCTCGCTCGAAGGAATGGATGACATCAAAGACGCTTGACCCCGTGCCGGTTCCCAAGTTAAAAATGGCAACTCCGCGGCGGGTACCATCTTCGGCTGCTTCTCCGGGAATGTCGCCTAAAGTGACGGTGGTTCCGCTGCCAACTTTGCCGCCCATCCAGTCAAGCGCTGCAACGTGCCCACGCGCCAAGTCGACCACGTGAATGTAGTCGCGCACGCCCGTGCCGTCGGGTGTGGGGTAGTCGTTGCCAAATACACCCACGCTGCTCAGACGCCCAACGGCAACCTGTGCAACGTAGGGAACCAAGTTGTTGGGAATACCTTGCGGGTCTTCGCCGATCTTGCCGCTCACGTGCGCACCGATAGGGTTGAAGTAGCGAAGCAGTATGACGTTCCATTCGTTGTCGCCCACGTAGAGGTCGGACAGAATTTGCTCAAGCATGCTTTTTGTCTGCCCATACGGGTTTGTGGCGCTGTGCTTTGGGCAATCTTCAGTGATGGGGATAAACTCGGGCTCACCGTACACCGTTGCGCTGCTAGAAAACACAATGTTTTTCACGCCATGGGAGCGTGCGACATCGCAGAGCGTGAGCGTGCCGGTTATGTTGTTCCAGTAGTACTCAAGCGGCTTTTCGACGCTTTCGCCAACAGCCTTAAAGCCAGCAAAATGGATAATGGCGTCGATGTCGTTTTCGGCGAAGATGGCTTCCATCGCTGCACGGTCAAGAATGTTCTTCTCGTAGAAGGTCAGGCGGTCATCATCTGCGGAAAGGCCAGTGATCTCGCGCACGCGATCGAGTGCGATGGCGCTCGAGTTGCTTAAGTCGTCAACCACTATCACGCGGTAGCCTTGCTCGATCAGCTCGACACAGGTGTGGCTTCCTATGAACCCAGCACCGCCAGTTACTAGAATACTCGTTTCTCCGTGGCTGCGAGCGAGGCTTCTGTTCGACATGGTTATCTCCTATCTCGGGCGTCGCGTTTTGTCCCGCTTGTTTCGTTTCGTATGAGGCTATGGTAACAGGCTGCGCGCTCGATGATAGGAACCAGCGAGCTTTCGCCAAAAGGAATAGACAACTTGTTTATAATGGGGTGACAAGCAGTGGCTTTGAGTTGGCGGCTCGCTTCTTTCCCTGTCGCGTCATCTGGCGCAAGGGATGAGAGGGCGCAGGCAGCCAACCGGACAAGAAAGAAGGATCCCGTGGCTGACATTCATTTCGGAACCGACGGATGGCGCGCCATCATCGGTGAGGACTTCACGGCCGACAACCTCGTTCGCGTTATCGATGCGTCGGCACGCGTTTTTAAGGAGGATGCAATTGCGGCGGGGCGTGCAACTGATGGCCTTGGCACAATCATCGTCGGGCATGACTGCCGTCAAGATGCTCATGCTTATGCGCAGTTAGCGGCCGAGGTTGCTGCTACGCATGGCTTCACTGTGAAGCTTACTCAGGATTACTGCCCCACGCCTACGCTGTGTTGGAGTGTGGCGCAAGATGCCGATGCAGTAGGTGGCATTATGCTTACGAGTAGCCACAACCCCGCCGAATACCTGGGCGTGAAGCTGCGCATGGCTGACGGCGGTGCCGCGGGCAAGGAATTCACCGACCGCGTGGAGGCGGCATTTTCTGATAAGCCTACGTCGGCGCGCGCAAGCTACGTTGAAGTTGACCTGATGACCCCGTATTTACGTACGCTGAAGGAAGCAGTTGACGTTGAGGCCATTCGCAGTGCAGGCTTGCGCGTGGTCATCGACCCGCTGTACGGCGCGGGGCGCATTCATCTGGCGAATCTGCTGCGCGAGATTGGTGTGGAAGTGTGCGAGATCAACAATGCCTGTGACCCCACCTTCGATGGGCTTCATCCCGAGCCTATTCCGCCATGGGTCGACCGCTGCCTGGCGAAAGTTCCCGAGCTGGGCTACGACGCCGGCTTCATCAACGACGGTGATGCCGACCGTATTGGTGCGGTGGACGAGCACGGTAACTTTGTGAACCCGCATCGCATTATCACGTTACTTACGTCGCATCTGGCCGAAGACAAGGGCCTTTCCGGTCGTGTGGTGTCAACCATTACGGCGTCGGCCATGCTCGCTCGTCAGTGCAAGCGCTTGGGGCTTGAACTTACCAGCACGCCGGTGGGCTTCAAATGGATTTACGCCGAAATGGAGAAGGGCGACGTCATGCTCGGCGGCGAGGAATCCGGCGGCATTGGCATTCCAACTCACGTTATGGAGCGCGATGGTCTGCTGATGGCGCTGCTTTTGTGCGAGACGATGGCGCAGCGTGGCATGAGCTTAGGCCAGTTGGTAGACGACATGTTCGACAAGGTGGGTAAACTCGAATTCGAGCGCCAGGGTCTTGCGATTACCGATGAGCAAATGGCGAACTTCCGCGCGAACATTGTTCCCGCATACGCGCCCGCCGAGGTGTGCGGCAAGAAGGTGGTCGACATCGATCGTCGCGATGGCGTGAAGTTCTATCTGGAAGGCGATGCGTGGGTGATGATGCGCCCCTCTGGTACCGAGCCGCTCGTGCGTATCTACGCTGAAGCCGAAACGGTTGACGAGGTGCATGATCTGCTTGATGCCGCGAAAGCTGTTATCCTCGCGTAGCGTTTGGGTGCCGAACTTCAAGCACTACGCGGCGAATGCCTGCATCGCGAAATACGCGTTTTAGGTGTGTGAACTTAGTATTCTCCGAACTTAGGGAGCCGCTTTAACAGCGCCCAGGCGACTTGCTTCGTCTGGGCGCTTTCCATCAGCGCTTCGAAGTTGCGAAATGCCACCACAGTTCGACCGAACGCACGGCTCGCGTCATCGAGCGGAAGGGCACACCGGTACGCTTCTGCCAGCAGGCGAGTCGCATCGGCATCGGTAGCGACTAACAGTAGGGGATCGAACCCCTCGATGAGCGTAAACAGTGCTTGGGGGTCGAGCGGCTGCTCTTGACCTGATGTTCCGCGTATCACAACGAATGTCGTGGCGTCGCGCCCGTACCCAAACGTTGCAAACGAGCTGTTCAGGGCGCGCTGTGCTTCAATAGTTAAAGGGGATGTAGACACCGCACACGTCAGTGCTGTTTCGCTGCCGCATGCGTAGTCGCCGAATAAGGCCCAGGTTTCAGCAAGAGCTGTTTCGTACATGTTACCTTTCATAGAATAAATCACACTTCCTTGCAAGCCGCGCTTGAACTTGCTACCGATTAGCCGTATAACCCATAGTAGCAAGAACAACGCGATGCGTAAGGAGAAAGCCATGTGCACAAATGGAGTAAATACTGGGCAGTTCGAGCAGATGATTGACCAGATTGACGACCATATCAAGTTGGAGCGCCGTTGGTCCCACACACTCGCTCATATGGCGGGCGATGCTGGCTACGCAACAGTGTCCGAGAAGCTGCATGTTGCCCAGGCACTGCTTGACGATGTTCGCGCGGCGCTTGACGAGGCGAAAGATGCGCTGGAAGATGATGCAGCCAGCGCATCGAACATAACGGTGAACCTTGTGTAGAACGGGTGGGATACGATGAGCAACGACCTTATGCGTTTTTCGGTTGCTATGCCGGAAGACTTACTCGTTCGCTTTGATGCGCTCGTCGCGCGCCGGGGTCTTGCGAAGAACCGCAGCGAGGTTGTGCGCGATCTCGTGCGTGATGCGCTGGTAGAGGAAGCATGCGCCCTGCCCGGCACCGAAGTGGTGGGCACGCTGACCATCGTGTTCAATCACCACGCGAGCGATTTGCAGGAGAAACTGCACGCCATCCAGCACGATTATTTCGCCAATATCACCACGTCGCTGCATGTGCACCTTGATGCGCATGCCTGTTTGGAGGTTATTGTTTTGCGTGGCGAAGTGACGCTGGTGCAAGACGTTGCGAATCTCATTTTAGGAACGAAGGGCGTGCAACACGGCAAGCTGGTGCTTACGGTTGCTCCGTCGGTTGCATAGCTGTGCGAAACTGCGCAACTGACGAGGTAATCGCGAAACCAAGTACTCGTGCGACCATGTAGCCGTGCAACCATGTAACCGTGCAACCATGTAGCCATGTAACCGTGCAATTGAGGAAGAACCGGGGCTGCTCACAAAAGCCGAATTGAGAAACGTTATAGGGAAGGTTATGGATACGACAGTCATGCTGGGCCACGGAAGCGGTGGCACGATGATGAAACGCATCATCGACGAAGTGTTCTTTGAAGCGTACGCAGGCGATGAGCTGCGTCGTGGCGATGATGCTGCGGTGCTGCCAGCGTTGCAGGCAGGGGAGCGCCTGGCGTTTTCCACCGATAGCTTCGTGGTTACACCGCACTTTTTCCCTGGTGGCGACATTGGGCGCTTGGCCGTGTGCGGCACGGTAAACGACGTGGCTACAAGCGGCGCCGCCCCTTTGTATTTAAGTTGCGGGTTCGTGCTGGAAGAGGGGTATCCTATCGCTGACCTCAAGCGCATCTGTGCTTCGATGGCTACCGCTGCAGCAGAAGCTGGCGTGCGCATCGTCACGGGCGATACCAAGGTGGTAAATCGGGGGCATGGCGATGGCGTGTATATTAACACCAGCGGCATCGGTATAGTTCCCGAAGGTGTGAACCTGGGCGGCGCGCAATGCTGCCCAGGTGACAAGGTGCTGGTGAGCGGCACACTAGGCGACCATGGCATCGCTATCATGGCGTGCCGTGAGGACCTGTCGTTTACCGCGAACGTACAAAGCGACGCCGCACCGCTAAACCATCTAATCGCCGAGGTGTTATCTGTTGCCCCACATACGCGCTGTTTCCGTGATCCCACGCGCGGCGGCTTGGCGTCGACACTTAACGAGTTGGCTGCGCAGGCGGGTGTGGACATTACAGTGCGCGAAGATGACGTTCCTGTGAAGTCAGCTGTGCAGGGTGCGTGCGACATGCTCGGGTACGACGTGTTGCAAGTTGCGAACGAGGGGAAGATGGTGTGTGTTGTTGCGCCTGACGAGGCCGATGCGGCGCTTTCCGCCATGCGTGCAAACCGTTACGGTGCCGATGCGGCCATTATTGGCGAGGTGTCGGCAGCCCGCTTAGACCGGGGGCCGAAAGTGCTGTTGGAAACAGCGTTTGGTGGCACGCGCATTCTCGACATGCTGGTAGGTGAGCAACTGCCTCGCATCTGCTAACGCGGTAGGTGGGCGATTCGGCCACTGGCTGGTAGCAGCTTCGTTACAGACGACAACGCCACACGTAATGGGTTGAATCCATGTTAGAGTAAACCCATGACGACGAAAACAAACATAACGCGCGAGTACCGACTTGGCGAAGAGATCGCCAATTCAATCTCTCATGGCATCGGTGCTGCTCTGTCCATCGCCGCGATTCCTATTCTCACGGTTATTGCGGTTAGCCATGGCGGCGGCATTCGCTTGCTTGCGGCGTTGGTGTTCTCCATATCGCTGTTGCTCGAATACACTATGTCCACGCTGTACCATGCCATCGCTGCCGAAAAGGCTAAGCGTGTGTTTAAGGTGCTCGACCATTGCGGCATCTACTTGCTTATTGCGGGAAGCTATACACCGTATTGCCTGATCACACTCGCACCGCATGGCGGTATACTGCTGGCAGTGTTCGTGTGGGCGGTAGCGCTTGCGGGTATGGCGGCCGAGGCGTTTTGGGTGTTTCGCCCACGTTGGGTGTCGGCGGTGTTGTACCTGCTGTTGGGGTGGAGCATCGTGTTCTTCCTGCCTGCTTTATACAGCTCGCTTGCGGCGCCAGGCTTCTGGCTTTTGCTTGCCGGTGGTCTGTCGTATACGATCGGCGCCGTGTTCTACGTGTTCAAAAAGATTCCCTACCTGCATTTCGTGTTCCATTTGTTCGTGGTTGCAGGTAGCGTGTTACAGTTTTTGTCGGTAGCGTTGTATGTTGTATAACCGCGAAAGGCGGATTGATTAGAGAATGGAAAAGGGAAAGAAGCAGGGCCGCGGCATGTTCGAGCTCTTCAATCGAAAGAACCAGTCGCTTTCCGAAGAAGAGATTAAATCAATGGTCGAAGGCAACGATGAACTGCTTGCCGACGAGAAGCGCATGATCAGCGACATTCTCGATTTGCGCGACATGGCAGTTCGCGAGATCATGATTCCTCGCGTCGACATGATTTTAGTTGAAGATGTGGAAACGATCCGCCAAGCGCTCGACCGCATGCGTGGCACGGGTTATTCCCGCTTGCCGGTGTATCACGAAGATTGCGACAACATCACCGGTATCATTCATTTCAAAGATCTCATTGCTCCGCTTATGGATGGTCGCTGCGACGATACTGTGGCCGACTACGCGTACGAAGCTATGTTTGTTCCCGAATCGAAAGATGTGTTTCCCCTGCTCGCAGAAATGCAGACGAAGCGACAGCAGATGGCCATTGTGGTTGACGAATATGGCGGGACCGATGGCCTTATTACCGTTGAGGACATCGTTGAGGAAATTGTCGGCGAAATTGCGGATGAGACGGACCACGAATCGACGCTCATTTCGGTGGTGTCCGACGGCGCTTGGTTGGCCGATGGGCGTTGCACGGTGGAAGAAGCCATCGAGCGCGGTTGGCCGCTTGAGGATTCCGACGATTACGAAACGTTGGCCGGCTGGCTTATGAGCAAGCTCGATACTGTGCCAGAAACTGGCGACCAGCTTGATTTTCAGGGATACCGCTTCCGCATTGTCGCCATGCGCCGTCTGCGCATATCGAAGGTCCGCATCGAGCGCTTGCCTGATTTAGGCACATCAGATGCTGCTAAGGCGTAATCGAAGAGGACCTGTGAGGAACCGTGATGCGCAGAAAGGTCATGCGAAGCAGAAACGGCGTTGTCGGCGGCGTGTGTTCGGGCATAGCCCATGCGTTTGAGTGTGATTCGCTTGTGGTGCGCATCTTGTTTGTCGCGTCGATGCCGGTAACAGGCGGTGTTGCTGGCGTTGCGTATCTTGTGCTGTGGAAGCTCCTTCCTATGGCCTCTGCCTTGGACGACCCATACGAGGTGCGTCCAGAAACGGTGCTCTCCGAAACGTACGGGCGGGTTGAGTACGTGTCGAGCCGACCGTATTTGCGTCCAAAAAATCCTGATTCACGTTATGTCGTGTCTTCCAGTCTGTCGAACCGCTTTGTAAGTGTGGGTCATTTACCCCCGCAGCCTCCGAGTTGTTGGAACGCCGATGGTGCCGATCTACCGACCGCTGAGCAGCAAAAGAGCGATCGAACATAAGGTGCGCGCTTTGTGACGGTTAGTGTGTGCAGGGTCGAGATACTTGCTACAAACCGTGAAACTAACAGGCATTTTGCCTAATTCCGCCACTGTCAAGCGAACAAAACGTGAAGCCGATCTCCATAAAACTTTGCGTTTGGGCTACTCAATTCGGTAAAATACAAACAACGACAAAAGCATAAAGCTCTTTTTCGACAGTAATCCCACTCATAATCCAACAAGCTGTCATCCGCTTTGCGGTTGTCGTGTTTTTGTTGTCCGGAGAAAGGAAGCCGCTTGGCACAGCGGAGAAAAACGCATCGTACAACGAGCATTGTCGCGCGTTTCGCGATTGGCTCGCTCGTATCGTGCGCACTCGCCGTTTTCATCGGCCTCGGGTTCGCCTCTGCGGGAAGCGGGGTCTCGTCGGATGCCGACACGTTTGGAATCGACGCCGTTAGCGCGTCGTCCGCTGCAACTGACTTTTCTGGTGCAACATCCGATACCTTGTCGACTGATAGCTCGTCGTTAGCTATGGAAACGAATCGCGATATTTCTGCGGGTATTGAAAGCATCGAAGCCGAAGAGGAAGCAGCGCGCAAAGCGGCTGAGGAAGCTGCTCGTCAGGAGGAAGAAGCTCGCATCGCTGCTGCGCAGCAGGCTCGGGCTGAGCAGCAGGCGACGATGAACGCCGACGCTGCATCAGCTGCTGCAGCCCAGCTGTCCGAAGTGGACTGGGAAGTTGGCAAAGACGCATTCGTTGCCGAATGGAGCGCGCGCATTGATGCGTACCTTGCTGGCACGAATTTAGCCGGGTATGGCAGCGTGTTTGCGGAAGCGGCATGGGACAACGGCATCGACCCACGCTTCTCGCCGGCTATTTCGAACACCGAAAGCGGCAACGGGCAGGTGTGCTTTAGACCATACAATGCATGGGGCTGGGGCAACTCGAGCTGGTCGAGTTGGGAAGAGTCCATTCGCGCACATGTAGCGGGTCTTGCCAGCGGTTATGGCTATTCGATCACCTACGCTGGTGCTCAAAAATACTGCCCACCGAACTATGATCACTGGTTCTATAACACGCTGGGCCAGATGATGCTTATTTAAAGCCCTCCGTGTCGACTCGTCTGTTCAGGGCTGGTGGAATGAACGAGTTTCCGAATGGCTCCAGTTTGAGCATTTCTCTTCTGCAGTGGCTTTCTCGTTTCGTTGTATCGTTTGAGTTTTCCCGCCGTCTTCGTACGGCGGATTTTCATTAGAAATAAGGGTAGGGACAGTGAGAGAACTCGAATGATGAGAGACTATCTTAAGCAGAAATCCAAAAGCTGATCGAATTGAGTAAGAGGGGTGTCAACTTCTGATGATTGTCGATACCAAGACGGGCTATCCGGTAATCTAGTAAGTAGGGTGGAAAACCGAATGATATACTACGTTTGTCACGAAATGGCAAACGAATGAGAGTGATCGTATGTACCATTTTGCTAAAGAGTTGACTACAAACTCGCTGCTCAGCGGAATTGGTCGTTGTTTGTTGGCTTGTGTTCTTGTTGCAGGGCTTATTCCAACATATGCCATAGCAAACCCTGCAGTTGAACAGGAGGTAGCCCGAGATTCCGCAACTGTCCCGACAACACGCTCTTCCTCTTACGACAATAGAGTAAAGAGAATCTATTTGGGAGAATACACCGGGGCTGCCATTATGGATGACGGTTCGTTATGGACATGGGGCGCTGCTCCTTTAGGTGACAACACCGCTACGGGAGATGTCCGTCCCATCCCAAAGAGAGTTTTGGAAAATGTGGTGCAGGTTTCTCTAACAAGAGATAGGATTCATGCACTCAAAAGCGACGGTTCTTTATGGGTTTCAGGTTCCGATGCCCTGAATGCTGAGTACACCGATTCTGGTACAGTCCTCAAATATGAATGTCTCGACTTTCAAAAGATCATGGATGGGGTAAAAAGTGTTGACTCAGAAGGCTATAACGGAATTACTACTGTACTTACTGAAAACGGTGAGATTCTTACATGGGGTTACAATCATGGAAGCAATCCTGTATCGGACTCATCTATCAAACCATGCAAGATTATGGACAATGCAGTCTCTATGTGGGCTGACGAAGGCAGGGGTGCTGCTGTAACGCAGGACGGTTCATTTTATACATGGGGATGGGGGGTTCCTGGCGACGGTACAGCACCCGATCCAAGTTCTTTTAGATTCGAGCCAACTAGAATAGAGACACAACTTCCCGTACGAAGCTTTGCGGCGGGCGCTTCTCAATTATATGTTACCGAAAATAATGAGCTGTGGATGTGGGGCCGTCAAAACATGTCCTACCCGGTTTTTGATGCCGCTCATCATGAAGAGGTAGTCTATACGCCTTTCAAACGCATGGATAATGTAATCAAAGCTGATACTGGAGCAGAGCTAGCCTGCGCAATTAAAACTGATAACACGCTTTGGACGTGGGGAATAAACAACAATAATCTCGCCCAATCTTCCACCCCAACGCAAGTCATGGAAAACGTAACCGATGTGTCCGTGGGCGATTTGTATGCAATCGCTGTGGTGAAAAACGATGGTACGGCGTGGACGTGGGGCGGTAACCAATATGGCCAGTTAGGCGTAGGCGATTGTATCGACCACGACACGCCCGTGCAACTCCACTTTACTGATGATACGACATCCGACCCCTCCAAGGTTGAAAACGAGCAAGGTGTTTTCAATATCAACTTCCTTTCCACAACGGAGCAGTCAGTAGTCAACGGTGAGACGCATCCTGTTTCCTATCCGGTGTACTGGGATGACGCATGGTTCGATCAGCAATCAACGAAATACAACCCTCAACTTGCCACTGCTTCTTCTGCTCTTGCTATGGCGGCATATAATAATGCACCTAGTGAGGATCCCAAAAAGGATTGCATATACATCCGCGAATCATTTGCCGCACTTGGCTTCGATACTGGCGAGGGCGACGTGGACGTAAGCTCTTATACACATCGTCTGCAAGGGAAAAGCATAAAAGAAGATAGTGATTCCGATTACAAGGAGAGTATAGATCTGGTTGCTTATGCCTTCGGCAAGAAAAAGTTTTTGGATGCAAGTGGGCAAGAACAAGATCTTATTATAGTTGCCGTGCGTGGAACACCGAGCAATATTGAATGGGTATCGAATGCTCAGATTGACTATAACGACGGTATAGACGTGAAATATCATGCTGGTTTCAAATATGCCGAGACCGAGTTGCTTGGAAAGTTAATAGAGTACTTGCAAAAAAACAGAATAGATGACCGCAACGCGCGTATTCTCATTACAGGACATAGCCGCGGCGCAGCCGTGGCAAACCTGCTGGCTGCCGACCTGTCATTCGGGCTATCCACGCACTTCAATACAAGCCGTGTGTACGCTTACACGTTTGCCACACCAGCAACAACTACGAAAACAATGGTGCACAGAAACACCTACGACAACATTTTCAATTTCGTGAATCCCGAGGATTTTGTGCCACGAGTACCCCTCAAGAAATGGGGTTTTGAGCGCTTCGGCAAGACGTTCTACTTGCCAACGCGGGGCACACAACATCTGTTGTTTACCAAGCTTGAGTCTCGAGTTCAGGCAGAATATCAAACATATTCGGGTATAACGTATGTACCATTTGAGACAGTGGGTCCCACAGACAAATTCGTATCTGATGCGGAAAACCTAGCACCTACAGTACAAGATTTCTATAAACAGAAACACTACGCTCCCATTGTTAAAGGCATGACCTTCCACAAGTATTTCGAAATGTTAACGAGTTATCTTGCTGAGGGCGAGGAAGGAAAACCAGTCCCGCTGTTGATACTCTCGCTAGGAAGCTATTGTCCAGTTTTCTGGTATTTCGTTCGCTACAATGTGTTTGATGGACTAGTTGGGGACCATAAAGAAGAGCTAGAAGACGTTGTCGACGGTGATCCAATATTAAACCTTACGTTAAGTGCGCAGCTTGCTGCGGAAAGACTGCTGATCGCTGCTGACGAAAACGCTGAGAACAACGTGTTCTTCGCGCACACACCCGATACGTACGTATACTGGACTCACGCGCTGCAGGAGTACGATATTACACCGCTCAAGCAAGGACAGCTATGCGACACCAAGAAAGCAGTGTTCTACTGTCCGGTTGACCTAGAAGTTCGTGATGCTTCAGGAAATGTTGTTGCACGCATAGTAAACAATCAAGTCGATGAAGTGCTTATGAGTGCCGATGCGAGTGTGTCAGCTTACGTTGATTCTGAAATTGGCGCAAAATACCTCTGGATACCCACCGACCAGAACTACACTATTGCTTGCAAAGCTACTGAAACAGTTGATTCAGGACTCGATATTACCTGGTCATCACACGATTTCGAAGGTGCTGATTATCAGCAGAAAGTTTACAACGATCTTGACTTAGTAAAGGGTGAAAGCTATCAGCTGCGTTCGTATCCCGATGCTCAAGTGAGCAATGTGTTCGTCGATACCGTGGAAATAATCGGCAACGATGGTATGGTTGTAAATGAGAGCTATGTAGTTGACGAAGCTAGTGGAGAAGCCCTTTCTGTTGAGGTCGAAGTTGTTGGCAACGGCGATGCGGTTGGCGTAGCGTCAGCTACCAAAGGAGATCACGTTACCGCATACGCCTATGCTCACGAAAAAGCAACTTTCAAGGGATGGTTCGAAAATGGTGCCAACTATCAAACTGACGTGCCGGTAAGCACCGATATTGCTTATACCTTTAGAATCGACGAGAATCGCTCACTGGTTGCAGTATTCCTCGAAGACGAAGGCGGATCGAGTAGTGGCGAAGATGAGAATCCTGGAGGAACCGAGGGAGACAGTGGTTCGAGCGGTGATACTGGGAGTCCTGATAGCAGCGCCGATGCTGGCGCTAATACAAACGTGAGTATTTCTTCAAACCAGGATGGCAATGCCGATTCATCTAACAACTCAGCAAAAGCAACCATCACAGCTGAAACAGGAGACCGATTACCTGATGTAGTGTATCTCCTTCTAGTGATAATTGTCTGTGCAGCCGTTGTTCTTGGTTGCTGCGCGAGGAAAGAGGCAAGACGCTTCGCAAAGCATCAGTAGGTTTAACGTAGAACGTGCCCGTGCTGTATAGCATGGGCACGTTTACAGCGCTTTGAAGATGCTGCGCACGTGATCGAGTAGGTCGGTATCGGAGACGACAATAGCTTTGTCGCCGGGGAACAGGCGTGTGTCGGCGTTGCACACAATAGCGTCGTCCTCTTTGGCAACTGCAACAATCAGGCTGTCTTCGGGCATGGGAATGTCAGCAGCTAAAACGCCTTCGGCGTTGGAATGATGTCTCATGCGCGGCACCAGCATTTCAGCCAACACCACGTTGCCATGCGCCAGTGACGACACGACACTCACGCTGCCCAGCAACGCTTCCTCTTCGATAAGTCCCGCGATAACCGTGGTGGACGACACGCACTCGATGCCTACCTCTTTGAAAATGCGCAGGTTTTTTGGGCTGTTCGCGCGGGCAATGCACCGTGGCACGTTAAACACGCGCTGGGCAATTTCACACGACACCAAGTTACTGTCATCCTGTCCGGTAACCGCTACGAACACATCGGCATGACGAATGCCAGCATCCTCCTGATAACGGGAGTCGCAACCATCGCCATGAATGACCAGGTAGCGGCCTTGCAAAACGACCGACAGACGGTTCGCGGTTTCAAGCGATTGTTCGATGACGGCAACCGAGTTGCCGCTTTCCAGCAATACGCTTGCCAAATACTCCCCGATTTTCCCTCCGCCGGCGATAACGATGTACATGGTTGCCCTTTCCTCTACCAAGCGCTTTTCGCGCCGCTAATCTTGAATGTACTTCGAAAACGGCTCGATCAGATCGTGACGAACGCACGCGAGAATGGAGTCGCCATGATACAGAATGGAATCCTTCGTAGGAATCGAACTCGCCGAGCCATCACCGCGCTCGAATACGATGATCCGCACGTTGTGGTCGCGCTCTATCTCGGAAACGCGGATGGTGCGCTTGTCGTGCCAACTTAAGTCGAGCGAGAAGCGCAGCACTTCGAATTCGCCGAACGTATCGAGATGCGAGCCATGCCCCGACACCACCTTACTGAACACATCTTCGGCAACGAGCGAGGTGCCACACACGTAGTCGATACCCAGTTGCATGTACGCACGTTCATGATCGGGATTGTACAGACGTGCGATCACGTGAGGCACTCCACATAGACGGCTGGCAACCTCAGCGACCATGAGGTTGGTGTTGTCAGACTGGGTGACTGCCGCAACAACATCGCACTCCTTCGCCCCTGCTTGAATGAGCAGATCTTCGTCGAAGCCTACCCCTTGTAGTGTGGAGCCGTTGAAGCCTCTTCCTAAATTCGTGAACGCATCGGGGTTGCGGTCGATGACGCACACGTTGTTGCCGCTATCGGAAAGCATATTCGACAAGCTCGAACCAACGCGGCCGCACCCGACAACAATGACATTGCTCATAGACGTTCCTTCTACGAATAACGATGCTGCCAAAAAGCATACCCCAATATGCGCCGTAATGAGAGACGCGTCGGTTACAAATGCAAAATGCTCTGTTCGATTCGTTTCCAGTGGTTTTCTGGGCGCGGTCGCGATTGACGCACTATACTTCGTAGTGCGTATTTTCGTAGAAAGGCCTTGCCATGATCAATCGCTACACTCGCCCTGCTATGGGTCATATTTGGACGCTTCAGAACAAGTTCGAAATCTGGAAGGAGATCGAGGTTCTTGCGTGCGAAGCCCAAGCTGAGCTGGGTCAAGCAGGCATTACCAAGGAAGAAGCCGCCTGGATTCGCGAACACGCCGGCTTCACCGTCGAACGCATCGACGAGATAGAGAAGGTGACGAATCACGACGTTATCGCCTTCACCACAAACATGGCAGAATGCATTGACGCCGATGTTCCCGAGGGGCAAGAAAAGCCCAGCCGTTGGGTTCACTACGGCATGACGTCGTCTGATTTGGGCGACACCGCGCTGTCTTACCAGATCACGCAAGCGATTGACATTATTTTGGATGACATTAAGCAACTTGGGGAAACATGCAAGCGTCGTGCATTCGAATTCCAGGAGACGCTGTGTGTGGGTCGTACGCACGGCATTCACGCCGAGCCCATGACGTTCGGCATGAAATTCGGCAGCTGGGCGTGGGCCTTAAAGCGCGCGCAAGTGCGCATGGAGCAAGCGCGTGAGGTAGCCGCTACAGGTGCTATTTCGGGTGCGGTAGGCACGTATTCGAGCATCGATTCGTTTGTGGAAGAGTACGTGTGCGAGAAGATGGGCCTTACTCCCGACCCGCTGTCCACGCAGGTGCTTGCGCGCGACCGTCATGCTCAGGTAATGTGCGCGCTTGCTGTGTGCGCGTCTACGTTGGAAAGCATCGCCATGCAGGTGCGCCTGCTACAACAGTCCGATGTCATCGAGGCGGAAGAGCCGTTCACGAAAGGGCAAAAAGGCTCGTCGGCCATGCCCCACAAGCGCAACCCCATTACGGCGGAGCGCGTGTGTGGCCTGTCGCGCGTGGTGAAAAGTAACGCACAAGTGGCGCTTGACAACGTGGCACTGTGGTTTGAACGTGACATCTCGCATTCTGGTGCCGAACGTGTGGCGCTGGCCGATAGCTTCACGGCGCTTGATTACATGTTCGGGAAAATGCAGTGGATGCTCGATGGCTTGCGCACCTATCCGGCGAAGATGGAGCAGAATCTATGGCGTACGCGCGGCCTTATTTTCAGCTCGAAGGTGCTGTTGGCGTTGGTACAAACGGGTATCACGCGCGAAGATGCCTACGTCATCGTGCAGCGCAATGCCATGGCAGTGTGGGAAGACATTCAGAATGCGGTTGATGGCCCCACGTATCGCGAGCGCTTGGAAGCCGACCCCGATGCCAAGCTGTCGGCCGAACAGCTCGACGCTATTTTCGATCCGTGGGCGTTCCTTACGCGCAAAGATGCGGTGTTTGAGCGTTTGCAGGAGTTGGAGTTCTAGCGCGCTGCGAGCAAGAAAAGTTTTCGAAGGAAAGGTGCATGTCACATGATTAACGAGAGGATGTTCGGGCTGGGCGACGAACCGAGCGCCATCCGTGAGCTGTTCTCGTACGGCTTGAAGCGTAAGGCAGAAATCGGTGCTGACAAGGTGTTCGACTTCAGCATCGGTAATCCGAGTGTTCCTGCGCCCGAGGCGCTGAAGCGCGCGGTACTTGAGCTGATGGAAGAGCCGCCCTGCGCGCTGCATGGCTACACGCCGGCGTCGGGCGATCCTGCGGTAAAGCAGGTAGTTGCCGATAGCATTCGTCGCCGTTTCGGTATTGAAGCCACGCCGGGCAACATCTACATGACGGTGGGTGCAGCTGCTGCTATCGCTATCTCGTTGTCTGCGGTGACGAAGCCGGGCGATGAGGTTATCGTCCCGAGCCCCTTCTTTCCCGAATATGGGGTGTGGATTGAAACCGCTGGTTGCACGCGCATTGAGGTTCCCACGCTCGTGCCTAGTTTCCAGCTGGATGTCGACGCCATTGAGGCAACTATCACCGAGCGGACGAGCGCCATCATCGTGAACTCGCCGAACAATCCCGTAGGTGCCGTGTACACGCGCGAAGTACTGGAAAACTTGGCGGCCATGCTTGAGCGCAAACAGGCTGAGTTGGGACGTCAGATTTTCATCGTATGCGACGAGCCGTATCGCGAGATTACATACGGCTGCGAGGTGCCGTACGTGCCCTGCTTGTATGCGAACACCATCGTGTGCTATTCGTATTCGAAGAGTATGAGCTTGCCGGGTGAGCGCATCGGTTACGTGTACGTGTCAGATCGCATGGACAATGCGCACGAGGTGTCGCTGGCTGTTGCTGGTGCGGGCCGTGCGCTGGGCTACATCTGCGCTCCGGTGCTCATGCAGCGTGCCATTGCGAAATGCATTGACGAGCCCTCCAATGTTGAAGCGTACCGTGAGAATCGTCGCTTGCTAACCGAGGGATTGAGCGAGCTTGGCTACGAGTACGTGCAGCCCGATGGTGCGTTCTACCTGTGGGTGAAGGCGCTTGAGGATGACGCGCAGGCGTTCAGTGATCGCGCGAAACGCTTCGAGCTGCTTCTCGTTCCATCGGATAGCTTCGGCGTGGGCGGCTGGGTGCGCATCAGCTACTGCGTTGCCCCTGAAGTCATTACTGGCGCTATGCCTGGGTTTAAGGCTCTTATGGAGAGCTATCGGCAAGAATAGCAAGAATAATCAATAAACACCGAGTCGTGTGAGGCACGTCTCATTCAATCCTTGTGTTTGCATCTGAGAAGAGCGATTGCTCCGTTATGTACGTGCATGACGGGGCAATCGCTCATGTTGGGGATACGCCGCGGCGGCATTGCGCTTGGGCTATCTGTCGTGAGCTGACTCGTGGGCAGACGTTTCATAAGCAACCTGATATTTCCGCATGCCAATGCGGTAGACGGTTGCGTTTTCGTGGCGCTACAATTCCCTTCGATGCGTGGGTTACGGGGAAAGGGCGACTGCCTTATGGGAAGAAGGCGGCCGCCCTTTCTCCGCGAAAACGGTAGAAGGAGTAGATCCTCGTGGCGCTTTCAGTCAAGCAAAAGATATTTCCCTATCTGGTTGTGGCGACAGGCTGCGCACTCTGCTTAGGTCCGATTACGTTGACGTTTAGTTGTGCTGGCATCTTCTACACACCGGTAAGCGAGGCACTAGGCGTTGGTAAGGGAGTATTCTCGCTGTATATGACATTTTTCTATCTTGCCCAAACGCTTGCGCTGCCGTTCATGGGTCGTTTGATGGAGCGGGCTGACTTGCGTATCGTGCTGTCGGTGGCGGTGGTACTTATGGGTGCCCCGATGGCGCTGATGTCTCAGTTCGACTCGGTGTGGGATTTCTATCTTGCCGGAGCTATCATGGGTATTGGTGATGCACCTATTCTCTACTTGGCTGTGTCGACGCTGGTAGGACGGTGGTTCGAAAAGCGAGTGGGCTTTTACGTGGGAATCTGCATGGCGTTTACGGGTGTGGGTGGCGTTATCTTTAACCCGATTGGCGGGGCGATTATTGCCAGTGGACCGGAAGGCTGGAGGCTGGGGTATCTGGTGTTCGGTGTCCTAACGATTGCCATTGCGTTGCCGTTTACCTTGTTCTGTGTGCGAAGTTGGCCATCTGATTTAGGAATGCATCCGGTGTGGTCGAAAGAGTGGTGCGCGCAGGCGGGCATGCCGCAATCCGATCAATCAGGCCAATCCGACCAATCTTCCCAATCCGTCCAAGCCGACCGCTCGGCTCAACCGGTCCAATCAACCCAAGCGGCCCGGCCGGTTCGACCACCACGCCGGGGCGTTACCGCCAAGGAGGCCCTGCGCGAGCCGTCGTTTTATGCCATGTTGGTGTTTGCTGTCATGGTTACGGCGCTGGTGTCGTTCTACCTGTTCTTCCCGTCGTATGCAAGTTCACTTGGAAATGAGTATCCTCAGATCGCAGCCCTGGCGGCAACGCTTGCCGCCGCTACCATGGCGGGGCAGGCAATCGGTAAGGTTTTGCTGGGGATTGTTGGCGACAAAAGCGCGCCTGCGGGATTGCTGCTGGCCGGTGGATGTGGAGTTGTGAGTATTGTTGTTCTGTGGCTGATTCCGAACGTGGCGCCGCTGTTTTTGGCAGCTGGTTTTCTGTATGGCATTCTGTATGCGGCGGAAACGGTGCAGATGCCCATTATGGCGCGCGTCATCTTCGGTACGCGTGAGTACCCGGCAATTTACTCGCGTATTTCCACGGCAAGCTCGCTGTCGGGCGTGGTGTTCACGTCGGCGTGGGGTTTCCTTATCGAAGGCGTTGGATATGATGTCACATTTGTTACGGTGCTTGCCATGCTCGTGCTCCTTGGTGTTTCGGGGTCGTTCGCTTTGCTGCGTGCACCCAAAGATTAACGAAACGCAGGGTGGCAATTGGTTGTGCTATCTGGAATGAGGAAAGCGCAGGCTGTCGGAGTAACTTAGAACAGCTGGCCGAGATAGTTAACGGTTTGCGGCATCCTTCAGCACCAGCGTCACGCGCGTTCCTTCTCCCAGCTCGCTGGCAACTTCCATGGTTGCGCCGGTTCCGAAGTAGCCGGCAATGCGGTCGCGCACGTTTTTCACGGCGATGCCCATACCGGTGCTCATTTCGGGGCTCATGATGTTCGCACATGTTTGCTCATCCATACCCACGCCGTCGTCGATGACGTGGATAATAGCGTCTTTACCGTGCATGACACCTTTCACGGTAATGGTCAACAGCCCTTCGGCAGGCATGGCATGATGCACGGCATTTTCTACCAGGGGCTGCACCAAAAACGACGGCACCATGATTTCGTTCACGGTAGGTTGTATGTCGGTGCGAAGCTGCACGCGGTCGGTGCCAAACCGAGCCACTTCGAACGAGAAATATCGTTCGACTTGCTCCATCTCGCGGTCGAACTGTATCAGGTCGCCGGAGTTTTCCAGCGTGCGTCGGTAGAATACGGCGAACTCGCGCAGTAGTAGCCGGGCATTGTTCGGATCGGTGCGGATCAGCGACGCGATGGTATTGATAGTGTTGAACAGAAAATGAGGGTTAATCTGGCTTTGCAACATTTTCAGCTCCATTTGCGTTGCAAGCTTAGTCTGTTCTTCAAGCGACACGGCTGCAAGCTGCGTTGACAGCAGGTTGCCAAAACCCTCGGCAATGGAAGTTTGCGTTTCAGTGATTTGCTTCGGGTTGCGGTAGTAGAACTTCAAGGTGCCCCATATCTGCCGACGACTTTTCTTCAGCGGCACAATGATAGCGGCGTTGATCTTGGTTTTCTGGCTGGGAAAGCCGATTGCAGATGAGCTGGTGAGAATGCGCATTTCGCCATCGTTAATGACGTTGCGGGTTGCTTGTGTGCGAATGGGAGAGCCGGTGGGGTTTCGTTCTTCATCGTAGCCAACGTATCCGCGGATAACTTCGGTATCGGTGATAGACACGGCGATGGCGGCTGTTGATGGGAGCAAAAGCGAACAAATCTTTTGTGCCTGTACGGTGGAGAATTCCTCGCCCGATATGTTCTCCAGAGTTTGGCGGGCGAGCTTGAGCATCGAGTCGGTTTGATGCGCGCGTACGGAGTCAGGGTCCATCAGCAGTCGCACTACCACCACCACGGAAAGGGTGAACACCAAGCCGGCCAGTACGGTGAGCAACGGGCTGTGCAGTGGGCCGAAGATGGTGCCGGCTAGCACAAACGACGACGCCACCGCAATGGTGATCATGAGCATTTCGAGAACGAACGAATGGGACATGGTAGCGCCTGTGTACTCGTTTTTCTGCATCGAGATGCCCTCCTAGCCGATAAGGCTAAATTCGTTGACTGCTAACATGATGGCGGCAAACGCGAGGAAACCGCCGAAGATGAAACGCAGTGCGCGTTCGGGCACGCGGCGAACCAGGCGTGCACCTATGATGGCACCGGGAACGGTTCCCGCTACGATGGCGAGCCCGGCGAAGTAGTTCACGTTGCCAAGCAACATTTGCTCGATAACGCCCGGAACGGCCAAAATCATGACCGCGATGAGCGATGTGCCCGAAGCCTGCTTCATAGACAGACCTATAAGCGATATGAACAACGGTACCATGAGGAAGCCGCCGCCCACACCCACATATCCCGAAGCGACTCCGGCAACCAAGCCGATTCCCGCGGCAAGGGCGAGTTGCCGACGCGAGGTTTTTGTCGGAGCAGCTTCGCTGGTTGCGCTGGTTGCTGCTGGGGTTTCAAGTGGCTCGGCCGTTGCTTGCGTTTCGGCTTGTGAAGACGAACTTTGGGAGTGCAGTTCTTGAGAAGACGACCCCTGAGAAGACGACCCCATCTTTACGGCTTTCTTCAACATAGTGAATGCCGAATAGCCAATAACCAACGCTGCCGCGAGCATAACCATCCAGCCAGGGGAACATTGCGCCAGCCACACACCCACCGGAGAGGTGAAGGCACCGCCGATGCCGGCGGCAAGACCTATGGCTGGCAGGCATGTTTTGTTTCGCAGGTGCTGTGTCGCTCCGGAAATGGACGTGGGAATAATCGCGAACATCGAGGTTGCCGTGCTCATAGTAGGACTCATGTCGAACAGCAGACGGAAAGCGGGCACCATGACAGTGCCCCCTCCGATGCCCAGCAACCCCGAGAAAATGCCGATGATCACGCCGCACAGCGCAGGAAGAACAAGCAGCGAAACAACGTCCATGCCGATTCCCGCGCTCGCCTATTCGGCCAGATTCAGGCGAATCTCCGTGGTTGCGCCCGGGTCGATGTTGCGGACTGGCGTGGGCTCTTCGGCTACGGCCGCAGCGCTTTGCGCGACATCGAGTCCGCGACGCTGAATGGTCGACTGGACGAGCGCCGTACGCAGTGCACGGTCATTTTCCAAGCGTGACATAAGCTCGGGCCATACGTACTGGAACTCGAAATAGTTCGTGCAATTGCGCTCGGCGTACACGGACGCCTCGCCCGCCGCGGCTTTTGCTGCCTTGCGGTAAGCCGCCTTGTCGGGACGACCGATACTGCGCAGCCATGCGGTCAAACGGATGCGGCGGCGGATGCCTGGGCGCAAGAATGGACCAGGGTACGGCTCGAGTGAGTCGGCGGTTATCTTCATCAGGTCAATTTGCGTGCGACTGTATTCCATCTTGCGGAATTCATACAGCCAGCGGTAGATGTCTTGGCGAAAACGCGTGCCTTCGCTTCTTGTTGCGGGTGGCAGATGTCGCATGTGCCACTTGTTGTCGAACCAAATATCCGACCCGTACATGCGCAGGTTCAGCATGTAGTCGAGGTCTTCTCCGCGCGCGATCCACGGGTCGAACGAAAGGCGCTTGTACGCTTCGCGGTGGATGGCCAAGCACCCGCCGCACACGTGGTTCGAGCGCGACAATCGCGGCCCGCGCAACGCTTTCGCTATCCATTCATTGAAGGCTGAGTTCTGCTGCCAGAAGCGGTCGTACCATTTGTTTTCGCGACTGGCCATGCACGAGTTTTGGGAATTTAAGTAGAAGCCGGTTTTGGCCAGAATAGGAATACCCTTACGCGTGAGCTTGCCTAGGCCATACATGGCGTTTACCAGGAAGTTCGGGTCGTCGATGACTTCGTCGTCGTCCAAAAATACCACCGAGTCGAACCCGAGTACATGTGCGATCACCAGGCCCATGTTGCGGATGGCACCATATCCGGCAAGCCCTACTTCCTTTGTGGGACGACCCAGATTCAGCTGCTCCATTCGCTGATGCACCAGTGCTGCTTCAGGCGCGCCGATAACTACAATGTTGAGCGTCGGGAAGCGCATGGCGATATCTTGCACCTTCTCGGCCGCCTGCGTTTCGATAGGCTTTTCGGCGGCAACGAGGATGATGATTTGTCCGACACCAGTAACCGATTGCAACGATTCAAGCAGGCGGGGAAGTTCGCCGTCTTGCTGAAGGGGCGTTGTGTGGTCGTAGGTGGTGGTCACGCCGCCGCCGTCGCGTCGGGCGGCGCG
Organism: Adlercreutzia sp. ZJ138; assembly: GCF_011038935.1. NCBI lineage: Bacteria > Bacillati > Actinomycetota > Coriobacteriia > Eggerthellales > Eggerthellaceae > Adlercreutzia > Adlercreutzia sp. ZJ138. The sequence goes on from NZ_JAAKEA010000001.1 coordinate 122,485, forward strand.
AGCGGAAACAAAGGTGGGAACAACAATTGCTGGGTTCATGCAAATCCTTCGTTTCGGGTGTGATGCTGCGGTGCGGGAGATGCGTGCAACGCGCGCGCAGTGCTGCCGCTGGATTCGTATTGTACTCGTTTTCGCAGATTGGGAGCGCTCTTCATCGAATCATTGCAAGCGGCTTGGCCCCGTTCGACGGTTCGACGGGGTGGGTCGGGTGTTGGCTGTTCGAAGTTACGCGTGCACGATTTGCTGCAGCGGCTTGTCATGCGGTTCGGTGGGCACGTGGCAGACACGCTGCTCATCGAATGCAACACCGATCACCGGTGTGTTCGCTCGCAGCTGGGGAAGGAACCGGTCGTAATTGCCGCCGCCATATCCTAGGCGTGCGTTGCTGTTGTCGAAGGCGACAAGTGGGCACACCGCAAGGTCTATGGCGGTGGCGCCGGCTTCGCAGTATCCCAGCTCGTGCATGCGATCGCGGGACATTGTGCGTAGCGGCGTGCTGAGAAAGGCGTCGCGAGCTTCGGTAAAGCGCGCAACGGGAATGTCGTAGAACGCCATGCCGGTATCGGTCATCACGGGGAAGGCAAGACGCCAACCGCACTTGTACGCCGCAAAGAAGAAATCACCCAGGTCAACTTCGCTTTTCATGGGGAAGTACACGGCCATGGTTGGCTTGCATGTTGCTTTTATGGCGCGCGTATGTGGCGTGATATTGGCTTGCTGGAAGAGGCTGTCGGTCAAACGAACAAGCTCAGCACAAATAGTAGCGCTTTTCTGTGCGCGCAATTCGGGCGGAATCGCATCGCGCGCGGCAAGCGCCGCTTTCCGACAGGCTGCTTTTGCAGCTTTGTCGGCGTACGTTGTGTTTTCAGCAGTGTTGCGGGCGTTTCGCTGCACGGCTTGTTGTTCTCGATCAGTCATAAGGGCGAGTATAGCAAAGCGGCGCGGAAAGAGAAAAAGAGACGTTCGCGCTTCAAAGATGCCGTTTGCAAGAAGCTGCAAGAATCAACTCACTTTCCGCTTTTGCTCAAACTTGCAACGACTCTTCCGCGTTCTATATTCTGCTCGTCTATTCATCTCAAGAGGGAATGGCCTGAGGAGTCATTTGACAGGTTGAGGTTAAACCGTTGCTGAGCGCTTTCTTGACAAATAGGAAAAAAAGGAAAACGAACCTCCACAACGGGAAGTCAATGTCTTTTCCGCACGACTACGTTCAAAAGTACCGCAAAAGGCTTATTGACGCTGGAATCATTGAAGCACCTGCTCGAGGGAAAGTTGCATTTGCAGTTCCGTATTTGGCGGATTATCTGCGCCGAGAATAGAGAATGGCAAAGAAGGCAACGTCGATTTCTGTTTGACGCAGGTCGGTGCTATCCGTCCAGCCGGCTAACCCATGGGCTGCAATACTGTGTCTTTTCATCATGGATAATATAGTAGCTAATTCTTGCAATTTTGCTCAAAAAGGCTACTATATGATCTATGATTACCTTTGATCAAAAAACGTCATATGACATACGCCGCGAAGTTGCCGCGCGTGTTCGTGCGCGCCGTAAAGAGTTGCACCTCACGCAAGAGCAGCTGAGCAGCAAAGCGGGCATGTCGCTTGCATCGTACAAACGCTTCGAACAAAAGGGACTCATTGCGTTCGACTCGCTCATCCGCATTGCCATTGTTCTTGACTGCGAAAGTGATTTCGACGAGCTCTTCTCGAAACGCGCGTATACATCCATTCAGGAGGTTATCGATGAGGCGCACCGTTGAACCAATTCCTGAGCTTTCTCCCACATCATTGCGAGTGATTCTTCACGGAATGCCACCATGGTCAACGGCAAAGGAACAGGTATTACAATCGACGATATGGTGCAGGTCGCCACACGCGCTGGTATGTTGCAATCTGAAGCGCTTTCTATCGCGCGCGAAATCCAAGAGCGCGTACACGCAACTCTGGCGTTACTGCCTATAGATTAGCTCGTTGCACCTTGCTGCCTTACGGGCTGATCCGTGGGCGGTAACGAGCAGTGACGTCCATTGTAAAAAAGTGAAATTCGTGCTTGACAGGAGCTTGTCTTAGTAGCAAAATAGCCCTTGCTGTTTTGGAAGTGCGCCGTTACCTCAGCTGGATAGAGGGACTGACTACGAATCAGTACGTCGGGGGTTCGAATCCCTCACGGCGCACCACTTGGACGTAAGGTCCTGGAATCGAAGACGATTTCAGGATTTTTGTTTTCTGCGGTTTTTGCCTTGTTTATCGGGTTATCAGGGTTAAGTTTCAAAAAGTGTGCGAGGACCGATTATTCACTGCTTGTAGTCAGGGTTTTGAGCGAGTCTTGGATGAGTGTTCCAATCTTGTATGAGGCCTCCAATCTCTCAGCATCCGTTTTTGGCTGGGTTGTGTGTAGGCACCTCAAAACATCAAATTCTTGTAAATTTAAATACGAAACACAGGAAACATTAGAAGGGAAGTTGCGAAATCGAATCTAGCAAGTTAGACTATCGCTTCGCGATCTAGATATTCTCTTCTGCAGCGGGGGAGGGCTGCTTTGCGGCTTGTTGCTCGTTGAATATCTTGGGCAGCGTACGAGCCTCATTCGCGTTATCTGCTTTCATTATTCCGTTCGTGCCTGCCATGTGGGGGACAGCTTGTTTTGAGCTTGTAAAGCGAATGGAGCCTTCTGCACGGCCTTCTTCATGCCTTATGGCGTGTAGTGCCGAAAAATCGTTTACTAATGTTGTAGAGGAGATCGAAATGAAACTGACTGTTCGAAAAGCGGCAGCCTTGTTCATAGCGACAATTGCTTTCCCTCTCGCTTTGTGCTCATGCAGCACATCTTCGGAGACCTCAGAACCTGCCGAAGAACCCAGCGCTGCTCAGGAGATCACAATCGATGTTGCCAACCAGGCGCTTAAGAAGGGTGATACCACAACGATCGAAGTGACTCCTGCTGAAGAAGCAAGCAATGTCGTTTATCAGTCGAGCAACGAAAATGTTGCAACGGTTGACGACCAAGGTGTTGTGACTGCCGTTAAGGCGGGCTCTGCCACGATTAGCGCCATGGCTCCCGACTCTGATGAAGTTCTGGCATCCGTTCAGGTTACTGTTGAAGGAGCAACGCAAGCCGGTACGGTTACAACGAGCGTCGATATGTCCCAATACGACAAGGGTAGTGTTGTTCGTGCTTGGATTCCCGTTGCTCAGTCGAACGAATATCAGGTAATCGACGATGTTGCCTATGAAGCCGACGGCGCAACAAGAGCCGAAATCACTGAAGATACTTATGGAAATCAGATGCTGTACGTTGAATGGGATGCCTCGGTTGAGCCCGCGAGTCGAGTTGCGAGCTGCTCTTTCTTCGTAGAGCGTGAAGAGGCAGCTTGCCCCGAACTGGTTGAAGAAGGCACAGTTGGAAGTGACATGGAAGAGTACCTTGGCGCTTCCAGCATGGTGTCGGTGACCGGTGAAGTGAAAGACCTTGCCGACGAAATCACGAAGGACGAAACGACGTATTTGGGTAAGGCTCGTGCAATTTACGATTGGGTTATTGCCAATATGAACCGCGATAACGATGTTAAGGGCTGCGGTCAGGGCGATGTTTGTGCTTTGCTGGATACGAAGGCGGGCAAGTGCACCGACATCAATTCCATGTTTGTTGCCTTATGCCGTGCGTCGGGAGTGCCTGCTCGCGAGATGTTCGGCGTTCGTATCAACGATGAGGACATCACGAAGAACCAGCATTGCTGGGCAGAGTTCTACTTGCCGGGTACCGGATGGATTCCGGCGGATCCTGCCGACGTTCTAAAGGCTGTTTTGACGAACGAATGGGATAAGTCGTCCAACGAGACGAAAGAAATGCAAGAGTACTATTGGGGCAACTGGGACGAAAAGCGCGTTGAGCTTTCTCGTGGAAGGGATCTCACGTTGAATCCTGCTCAGGATGGAGATCCGTTGAACACATTCGGATATCCTTACGCTGAAGTTGACGGTGAAGCGGTCGACTATTACACGCCGGATGCGTTCGTCTACTCCATTGCTTTTGCAGAGAAAGCATAAGCCAAGCAACAAATCTATAGTGTTATAGCGTGCAGCTCTTGATGAAAATCGATGAGCTGCACTTTTTTATCTGGATCAATGGTTCAAGCGAAGCGCCATGTCATTCGTCGCTAGCTTGTGCCGCCGAATGCAACGAACCCCTACCTGAAAACAGGTAGGGGTTCGAAAACTTGCCAGTGGCGGAGAGCTGGGGATTCGAACCCCAGATACGCTTTTGGCGTATACTCGCTTAGCAGGCGAGCACCTTCGGCCTCTCGGTCAGCTCTCCACGCAACAACAAATGCGATTTGCTATGATACCGTGACCACTGAAAACTTGCAAGGAGCAGAAACGTGCAAAACACAGGTCATGCGCAGAAAACGCGTTCGAATGCGCCCGATGCGTTCTATACGCCTAGCGGTGAGCGGCATATCGCGCGACGTTGGTCGTGTCATTCGCTACGTTCGCTGTTGGCGGCGTGCGCGCGTGCGCTCGTTTCGCTTGTATGCGCATTCGCTTTGGTTGCGGCTGCTCCTTTTGCGAACGGTGTGTGCGGCGAGCTGGCGGCGCCTGCTGACAGAGGTCCGATGTTGTTTGCCGCTGGTCAAGTTGCTGCAAGCAGGACCGTAGCGTACGCCGATGCTGTTGCTTCCCCTAGCGTGTCCATTGATGCTCGGGTTGGTGCTGATGGCTCGCTGCATGTGGTTGAGCGGCGGGTTCTTGTAGGGGAGAGCGGCGCTCTTTCGGCAGTGTGGCACGTTGAGAAGCCTTCCGATAATGCCGAGCTTGCCGTCAACTCGGTGTGCTTCGCTGCGGCTGATTCCAATGGCGAGGCAGTGGGAGATTGGACCGAGCTGGTAAGCACTTACTTCGTGGTTGATTGGCGAAAAAGCGGGAGTCCCGATGCCGATTCCTTCGCGGTGGACAACCCTCAAAACGATATCTATGTGTTCATAGGGGTTGGCTCGGGTGAGGGTAGCACAGATGACGAAGATGCCGAAGGGACTGCGACGGCAGGCGGCGAAGGCAAAGGGGAAAGTGAAGGCAAAGGGGAAAGCGAAGAAGAAAACGCTGGCGATGGCGAACCAGAAGCGCAAAATGACGCTTCTGTCGTCGCAGCATCTGATGCTGATGCTGATACGACAGCTGCCACTGCCGATGCTACAGCTGACACCGAAGCGGCTGACCAGGATCTTCGCACCCAGGAAGACTCGGATCAGCAAAAACAAACGGAAACTCCCCTCGTTGTGGAGCTTGACTACACGATAACCAACGGTGTCGCTGCATACAAAGACGTTGGCGAGGTGTATTGGAAATATGTAAGCGACAAATGGAACGTGGCGTCGGAGCAGGTAACCATGACACTGACGCTACCCGTACCCCAAGGTATTTCGGCGGTGGCTGGCGACAACGTGCATGCGTGGGGTCACGGACCGCAGAGTGGAACGTTTGGCGTGAACGATGACGGCACAATCACGTATTCGGCCGATCGGGTTGAAGCGGGGCAATTTGCCGAAGCACGCGTAACATTCCCGGTTGGCTGGCTCTACGACGTGTCCGATGAAGCCCGAGCTGAAACCGGCGAAACCATGCGCCTTGCCACGGCGCTCAACGAAGAAGATGGATGGGCCGACCAGAACAGTATGCGTCGTCTTGCCGAGCTCAATCGGGCGGCAGTGTCGGCGATCGTGTGTGTTATAGCGCTTTTCGCGGCGGTTGTTGCTTATCTTGCGTTCGGGCGCGAGCGCAAGCCGGATTTCACCGGCGACTATTGGTGCGATGTGCCTGACAGCAACCTTCATCCAGCGCTGGCTGGTCGGTTGTGGCGATGGAATCATCCCAGTCGGACTGATTTCGTCGCAACAGCAATACGCCTTCGCAACGAGGGCGCACTCTCGTGGGAATGGCGCGCCGACGTTGCGGGCGAAACGGGCGCGATGGGGGCAGCAGGCGAAGCAAGTGAAGCAGGCGCGATGGGGGCAGCAGGCGAAGCAGGTAAAGCGAGTGGAACGACATCCGGCGACCAGCTTGTTTTACGAGCGCTTGCAGCACCAGACACGCTTAGCGACCCCTTTGATGCGTCGGTCCTTTCGTCACTGTTCGATGTGATAGCACAGGGCTCTGGCGAGCTGACCACGGCCGACATCAGGCGTTTTGGCGAAGAAGACGCGCATGCGTACGTTCATGTCATGAGTGCCTTCAATAACGAACTCGGTGCGGAGATTGGGTATCGAGGTTATTTCGACGAGCGTTCACGTGCGGTTCAAAAAGTCGTGCTGATTACGGCGTTGGCAATGCTTGTTGGTGGCATTGCGCTGTCGCTTTTGGCGGGCAGCATATTCCCAGCGGCGTTTGCGGTTCCTACAGCGCTTGCCATGGCGGTTTTGGGCAATTACCTTCCGCGGAGATCCGTTTCGGGGAACAACCTGGTTGCGCGCTGCAAGGCGCTGCGCAACTGGCTGCTCGAGTTCGGTGATCGAGGCGAGTCGCTTTCCGACGCCGTGGTCGATTGGCGGCTTCTGGTGCCGTATGCCTATCAGTTTGGCGTGCTGGACGCCGCTGTTGCGAACGCCTGGGGATCAGACGATGCTAGGGAAGCCGCCGACTACGCGCGTGCTGCCGACGAGCTGCAACGGTCCCTTGATGAGGCGATGCATGCGTCACGTGCGGCGCTTTCGTCAGAGCACAGCAGTTTTGGCGGTGACACCGAGCTAAACACATGGTCACAAAGCTAGGCTGCTGAATCGTTGGCGCTGCCGGATTGTTTTGCCGAGTGGCACTCAAATGGCGTGCAGTTAGCTCACTCACGGAACGAGCATGACGCTCAAGCAGCAAACAAGCAACAAACAAAGGAAAGGAATGCGTTAAACGGCATGTCAAACGTCTGGTACAAGTTGCTCATTGTGGCGGCCACCATCATGTGGGGTTTGTCTTTCGTGTTCATGAAAGACGCCGTGAACGTGCTTCAGCCGGCATACCTGATCGGCATTCGGTTTTCGCTTGCTGGCCTGATCTTGCTTGCGATTTTGTGGAAACACGTGCGCCAGTCACTCGATCGTCGGCATCTTGTAGCGGGTTTGATCGTGGGCGTTTTGAACTTTCTGGCCTTTTGGGTGCAAACGATAGGGCTTGCATACACGACGCCGGGTAAGAATGCGTTTATTACAGGCGTATACTGTGTTATCGTGCCGTTTGCCTGGTGGCTTGTGGCAAAGAAACGTCCGACGGTATTTAACCTGCTTGCGGCTGTACTTGCCGTTGCTGGCTTGGGTTTGGTGTCGCTGACCGGCTCGCTATTCGAGCTGACCATAGAGTTTGGCGACCTAATGACACTTGTGTGCGCGTTCTTCTTCGCATTCCATATCGTGTGTGTTTCGAAGTTCTCTGATGCAGGGTTAAACGTGCTGGCACTTACTGTGTATCAATTTCTGGTTGGTGGCGTATGTGGTTTGGCGGTGGGAGCCTGCACAGAAACACTGCCCCCTGCTTCGGCAGTAAATGCCGATTTAGTGACCACCATGCTGTATTTGGTGGTGTGCGCATCGTGTTTGGCGCTGCTGTTTCAGAATATCGCGTTGGCCCATGTTCCGCCGGCACAGGCGTCGCTGCTGCTTAGTTTGGAAAGCGTTTTTGGCGTGGTGTTCAGCGTAATTTTGTATGGCGAGCAGATGACTCCACGTTTGATCGCGGGCTTTGCCCTTATCTTTGCCGCCATCGTTATCAGCGAAACGTTTCCGTTAAAGAAGCGCTCCTGTGCGCCGAATGAACTGGAATCGCAATCGTGAGAATCTGCAGCACTCGATAAACCACCTGATTGACCTGGAAATTCATAGAAGTTTTCTCTCACGGGTTTGTCTCATTTCGTCGTTTTGTCGTGTCTTATTGCATGCCTGCTGGTTCGGGACTTGCGGGCGAGCGGTCATCTTTTATAATGGCTCCGATTAGTAAAAGACTCGGGCGTGGGGCAGCTGCGATGTGGCAATGTGGTCAGTGTTTTCCGAGACGCGCAGGCTGGTGAAAGGGAGTGTTTTCATGGCGGAAAAGAGCAACATCGTTCTCATTGGTATGCCGGGAGCCGGCAAGTCGACGTTAGGCGTGGTTCTGGCGAAGATGCTGAACATGGAGTTCGTCGATGGCGACCTGCTCATTCAAAAGCAGTGCGACAGAACGCTGCAGAAGATCATTGACGCATGTGGTCCCGATGGGTTTATCGAGGTTGAGAATCAGGTTTTGTCGGTTATCGACATGGAAGATACCGTCATTGCTACGGGCGGCAGTGCTGTGTATTCGCACGCTGCTATGAAGCACCTAACGTCTGAGGGCGTTATCGTGTACTTGCAAATCACCTACGACGAACTGACACGTCGTTTGGGCGACTTGCAAGAGCGCGGCGTGGTACTGAAAGGCGGCATGGGCATGAGTCTGCGCGAGCTGTTCGATGAGCGCAGGCCCTTGTACGAGCAGTACGCCGAAGTGACGGTTGACGTGAACGGTCTAACCATCACGGAAGCCGCGCGCAAGGTTGCGTTTGCTCTCGAAAAGTTTCACGCATAGCGCGTTTCGTTTTCAGTCATGAGATTTACTATCGTTGCTGTTGGTAAGTTGAAAGAACGCTTCTGGAAGGAAGCGTGCGACGAGTACGTGAAGCGCTTGCAGCCCTATGGGAAAACGGTCGTGCGTGAAGTTGCTGATGTTGATCCGGCGCGAGCTGGAGGCGTGGATGATGCGCGCAACCGCGAAGGAGAAGCTATTCTTGCTACACTTGGCGCGCTGCCTGCGCAAACAAGAGTGGTGCTGTTGGCGATAGAGGGCACGCAGCGCGGTAGCGTCGACTTTTCCCGCAGACTTGATGCGCTGGCGCTGGGCGGAACGAGCGACGTGGCTTTCGTCATCGGCGGGTCTGATGGCGTGAGCGATGCAGTACGAGCCCGGGCGCACGAAACGCTATCGTTTGGACCCATCACGCTGCCGCACAATCTTGCTCGTGTGGTGTTGCTCGAGCAACTGTACCGTGCGCAGCGTATCTCGCGCGGGGAGCCGTATCATAAGTAGGCAAGCGCTGCAAAAGCCGCAAAACCGCAGAAAGGCGAGGAATAGATGGACGAAAAACTCCCATTTGATGCATACGTGTTCGACTTGGATGGCACTTTGCTCGACACGCTTCCTGACCTGGTGGTTCTGACGAATACAGTGCTGCGCGAATGCGGGTATCCAGAGCACACACGCGAAGAAATCTTAAGCTACGTGGGTAACGGAGCGTTCACTTTGATAAAGCAGGCGGTTCCGCCGAACACCAGCATAGCCGACACGCAGGCGGCGCTCGACCGGTGGAAGGCGAGTTATGCCACGCTGGGACATCGGCTCACACTTCCCTATGCGGGCATGCCCGAAACGCTCCATCAGTTGAAAAGCCGCGGTGCGAAGTTAGCGGTGCTGTCGAACAAGTTCGATGCGGCCACGCAATCGGTTATCGCGGAGCATTTCCCGGGTGTGTTCGATGTTGTACATGGCGAATGCGACGAGTTTCCTCGCAAGCCTGACCCCGCAGGTCTTTTGCGCACGCTGCAGGAACTTGGGGTTTCGCCCAGCCGCGCGGCGTATGTGGGCGACTCCGCGGGTGACATGGATGTGGCACGCCGCGCCGGCGTGTTCGCTATCGGCGTTGCGTGGGGCTATCAGCCAACAGAGGTGCTACAAAAGGCAGGTGCCAACATAATCATTGAAGTGCCCGCCGATGTACTGACGACGTACTAACGGCGAGCGCATAAGGCGCAGGGTTCAAGTCCCAGGACTCTCCCCAACAATGAAACGACCCCCATTGCTGGGGGTCGTGCTGTTTATGGTGGTCGGAGGGGGACTTGGCGTTTTCGCTTTGCGAAACCGCTTCGCTGCGCCCCGCTTACGCGGTGCTCGCGCCGAAACCGTCCGCTGGACGGTTTCGCCTTCGCAGGGTTCAAGTCCGTGGACTTCTTCCAAATAAGAAACGACCCCCATTGTTGGGGGCCGTGCTGTTTATGGTGGTCGGAGGGGGACTTGGCGTTTTCGCTTTGCGAAACCGCTTCGCTGCGCCCCGCTTACGCGGTGCTCGCGCCGAAACCGTCCGCTGGACGGTTTCGCCTTCGCAGGGTTCAAGTCCCAGGACTCTCCCCAACAATGAAACGACCCCCATTGCTGGGGGTCGTGCTGTTTATGGTGGTCGGAGGGGGACTTGAACCCTCGGCACGCGGATTTTCAGTCCGCTGCTCTACCAACTGAGCTACCCGACCAAGTTGCGTTTGATTCGAACGCGAGTAGATAGTCTACCGATGTTTTGCTCGTGGGTCAAGTAGGAGAATGACCGAATTTTTCGTTCTGCAACACAGACTCGAACTTCGTTACTGGTCTGAGTTGGTAAAATCTAGGCCGTTGCGTTTTTGAGGATAGGAGAAAGACATGTCGTGTTCTGAAAAGAATCCCATTATTGGCATCATCATGGGGTCTGAATCTGACATGCCGGTCATGGAAGCGTGCATGAAACAGCTCGATGATTTCGGTGTGCCGTACGAGGTGAAGGTGGCTAGCGCCCATCGCAAGCCCGCTGAGGTTCACGAGTGGGCCAGCACGGCACACGAGCGCGGCATTCGCGTGATCATTGCCGCTGCGGGAAAGGCCGCGCACTTGGGCGGCGTTGTTGCTGCGTACACGCCGTGCCCGGTTATTGCGGTGCCCATGAAAACGTCTGATTTGGGCGGGCTTGACTCGCTGCTGTCTATGGTGCAGATGCCGAGTGGTGTGCCGGTGGCGTGTGTTGCCATCAACGGCGCAAAGAATGCAGCCATTTTGGCGGTTCAGATTATGGGAACCGGTTGCGAGGGAGCGCGTCAGAAAATTATCGATTACAAGGAAGCCATGGCACAAGCGTAAGGTTTTGCCGACGGAAGAGGAACGTATGGCGAAGAAACTGCTGATGGGTAACGAGGCGTTCGCGTGGGCGGCGCTGGAAGCGGGTGTGCGCGTGGTGGCAGGATACCCGGGTACGCCTTCATCCGAGCTCATCGAAACGGTGGCGAAGCAGCATGCTGCAGGCGTGGCGCATGGCGTGCACGTAGAGTGGTCCGCCAACGAGAAAGCGGCGCTGGAACTTGTTGCGGGCGCAGCGTACTGCGGTGCTCGTGTGCTGTTCACCTGCAAGCAGGTGGGGCTCAACGTAGCGAGCGATGCGCTGATGTCGCTGAATTACGTGGGCGTGCGCGGTGGAACAGTGCTGTTTGTGGCGGATGATCCTGGTCCTATTTCGTCGCAGACCGAGCAAGACACGCGTCGCTTTGCCTCATTCGCGAAGGTGCCGGTGCTCGATCCTTCCACACCCGAAGAAGGCGCTGCTATGATGCGTGCGGCGTTTGAGCTGTCGGAGCGCTACGGCACGCCGGTGATTGTGCGCCCCACCACACGCATTTGCCATGCATCCACATTCTTCGATGTACCGGCGGAAACCCACGCACTTGATGTGCCTGAAGGTGGTTTTGAGAAAGATCCGCGCTGGGTCATTTTCCCGCGACGCAGTTACGAAGCGCATGGTGAAATCAATCAGCGTATGCGCGACATAGCGCGCGACTTCAGCGAAGATCTGTCGTTTGTGCAGTTCAACCCTGTGACAGAAGGCGGCAACACGTCCGAACAGCCACGGTTTGGCGTGGTTGCGGGCGGTGTGTCTGCTGCATACGCACGCGAAGCGCTTTCGCTGTTGGATCGTCTTGCTAGAGAAATGGGTGAGACGTTGCCGGCGTATCGTTTCATGCAAGTAGGCACGCCCTACCCGTTCCCTACAGATGCTGCTGCGCGCTTCGCTGAAGGACTCAGCGAAATAATTGTGTTCGAAGAGCTCGATTATGTGCTTGAAGACGAGCTGCTAAAGCTTGCAGGCACGCGTCATTTGTCGGTTGAGGTACGTGGCAAACTCACGGGCGATGCGAGCGACCGCGGTGAGAATTCCACTGAGGACATTATCATGCGGTTGGCGCACTTCTTCGACAAAGAGGATTGCTTTTTCGTGTCGTTGGTCAAGAAGTTTACCTACAAATCTGCCCTTACCCGCTATCCCGACGCGCTGCCCGTGCGCCCGCCAGTGCTCTGTGCGGGATGCCCACATCGCGGTAGCTTCTACGCAGTGAAGCGGGCGCTCGGAAAGCGCGATGCGGTACTGTGCGGTGACATTGGTTGTTACACGCTGGGCAATGCCAAGCCACTCGACGCGGTGGACACGTGTTTGTGCATGGGTGCGGGCATTACTATGGCGCAAGGCTTCGCTGTGGTAGAGCCGCATAAGAAGCACGTGGCGTTTGTGGGCGACTCTACCTTCTTCGCGAGCGGTCTAACCGGCATTGTGAATGCAGTGTATAACGGGCACGACATCACGGTTACGGTGCTGGATAACGCAACCACTGCCATGACCGGCTCGCAGCCGCACCCGGGCACGGGCGTCACGCTCATGGGCCACAAGCGCAAGCCGGTAAGCATCGAAGGCGTGCTGCGTGCCATAGGTGTGGAATGCATCACATTCGCCGATCCGTTAAATCTTGCGGAAGCGGAAGCGGCGGCGCGCGAGGCGATCGATTTCGAAGGGCCGTCCGCCATCATCTTCCGCTCTCCGTGCATTCAGCTGAAAAAGCCCGATCCGGCGGTACACATTAATACAGATGCGTGCACGGGCTGCAAGAAGTGCATTACCGAGATCGGTTGTCCCGCCATTGGCTTTGACTTTGATGCGACAGGCGCACGAAGCAAAGATCGAGGTCAGGCGCTTGTGAACGAAACGCTGTGCGATGGTTGCGGGTTGTGCGTGCAAGTGTGCCCGTTCGATGCGATTGCGCCAGCAGAAGGAGGTACCCGATGATCAACATACTGTTGACAGGTGTGGGCGGCCAGGGCACGGTGCTAGCGGCAAAGGTGCTGGCACAGGCGGCGCAGAGCAAGGGCTGGCATGTGCGCACGGCGGAAACCATCGGCATGGCACAACGAGGCGGCAGCGTGGTGTCGCACGTACGCATGGGAAACGATGGCGAAATGGTGCACGCGCCGCTGATCTTTCCGGGAACCGCTGATCTGATTATCGCGTTCGAACCGGGAGAGGCGGCACGCGTGCTGCCGTATCTGGCAACCGACGGTTTGCTGGTGACCGCCGTCACTGCCATTCAGCCGGTGACCGCTGCGTTGTCGAAGGAACCGTATCGGGCAAATGATGTGCTTGTCGGTATTGATCGTGCAATGATCGCCGATCAAGCGCTCTCGATTGTTCATGAAGCGGAGTTTATTCATGAAATCGGCAGTAGCAAAGTGCTCAACATGGTGCTTTTGGCTTGCGCCATTACGGAAGGTCGCGTGCCTATTACCATTGACGAGCTGAAAAGCGCCATCTCTTTGTGCGTGAAACCGAAATTTGTGGACATGAACTTACGCGCAGTAGACACCGTTGTGGAGAAACACACCACAGAGTGCCCGTGGTTTATCGTGAAAAGCCGCTTGCAACAGCAGTACTTTAGCCTACAATAGTGCACATGGATTCTTGTTCGAACATCTCTCTTTTTGTAGCCGCGCGCACCGCGTTGGCTGGTCGATGGCTTTAGCTTCAAGTTCGGGCGAACCCGCTGGCGTTGCTGGCGGGTCGTGGGCTTGAAGCGTCGTATTTCGAAACTCCGTGCGCAACGTTGCGCGGCATCGTAACCCTGCGCATTGTCGCAATTCTGCAAAACAGCGCATCTTCGTGCAGCATCGATCGAGAAAGAGGTTCCCATGCAGTTAACCACCGAGCAGTTTGCCCTGCTAAAGAAGCAATTTGCCACCTTAAAAGAGCGTAGCGCTTTCTATGCGAAGAAATTCGAGGGCATCGACCTTACAGACGTCCAATCGCAAGAGGACTTCGAGCGCCTGCCCTTCTCCGAAAAAGACGATCTGCGCGCCGCGTATCCACTGGGACTTCAAGCGGTGCCAGACGAAGATGTAGTTCGCATTCACAGTTCATCGGGCACCACGGGTACGCCGGTTATCATTCCCTACACCCAAAAAGACGTGGACGATTGGGCCATTCAGTTCGCGCGGTGCTACGAAATGGCAGGCATCACTAATCGCGACCGCATCCAAATTACGCCGGGTTACGGTTTGTGGACGGCAGGCATCGGTTTCCAACTGGGCGCCGAGCGTCTGGGAGCTATGGCTATTCCCATGGGGCCCGGTAACACCGAAAAGCAGCTGAAGATGATGCAAGACTTGGGTTCGACCGTTATCGGTGCCACCAGCTCGTATGCATTGCTGCTGGCCGAGGAAATTCAGGCACGCGGTTTGCGCGACAAGCTAAAACTGCGCAAGGGCGTTATTGGATCGGAGCGCTGGGGTGAGAAGATGCGCAGCCGTATTCAAAACGAGCTGGGTATTCAGATTTATGACATCTATGGCCTGACCGAAATTTACGGTCCGGGCATCGGCATCAGCTGCGACGAACACGCCGGTATGCATATCTGGAGCGATTACGTGTACATCGAGGTGGTTGATCCGGTAACGGGTGCGCCGCTTCCCGATGGGGAAGAAGGCGAGCTGGTGCTCACTACGCTGCAGAAGGAAGGCGCGCCGCTCATCCGCTATCGTACGCACGACTTAACGCGCATCATTCCCGGTGACTGCGCGTGCGGCAGCAAGCATCCGCGCATCGCAACGCTTACGGGACGCACCGATGACATGTTCAAGGTGAAGGGGTGCAACATGTTCCCGGCTCAGGTGGAAGAGGTCATTCAGGTAACGAATGGTGCGAGCTCTGAGTATCAGGTGATGATCGAAAACATCAGCGGCAAGGATGTTCTTACGGTGCTGTTCGAAACGCCGCTTGAAGGTGACGAAAAGACACGCTGCGAGGAAGAGCTGGCTATGATCTTCAAGGCGAAGTTGGGCTGCACGCCCGACGCCAAGGGCGTGCCTATGGGCGAGTTGCCTCGTTCCGAGAAAAAGACCAAGCGCATTTTCGACAGCCGCTATTAACGCAGGTGTTGGTCGCTGAATTTGGACGACGCCACTGGTAACGCCGGTCTCAGTGGTGTCGAGCCCTGACAGTGGTATTGGTCTGAGTACTGAAGAAACCCCTTCCGAAAACGAGCTTTCGGAAGGGGTTTCTTGCGGTGTGTTTGGCAAGCGCGGGACTGGTGGAATTAATCAGTGTTTTCTTAAACGTCATGGTAGCACGGTTTGGTGCGGCGGGTACAGCTCAGACACAGCGTGGCTTTGGATTCTTGAACTCGGTACGGCACAGCAGGCAGACACGGCAGACACACGGCAGACACAGCTCGAACGCAGCAAAAAAGCCTTTGCGCAATCGCTTTGCTGTGATAAAGTGGTGCGCATGGCATTCGCTTGGAAACATACCGCATCCGCATGGGCAACCGCACGAACCGCACGAATCGCGCACGGCGCGTCTTCGATTGCGCGTGCCGCCGCGTGCCTGCAAGGTGATGTTGCGTGCGCCATTATGTCGCAGCATGTCGCTCAGAAGTGTTCCCTCGACACCGCCAATGCGGTGATGAGCCAGCACGTCGCCCAGAAGTGTACGAGCGACGACGTGGCGTGCGCCATCATGTCGCAGCATGTAGCTCAGAAGTCCGTTGAGAACGCTTGCGCCGTGATGAGCCAGCACGAGGCTCAGCAATCCGTGCGTGCGCGCGTGAATTCCCCAAATTTGATCTACCGATATTGTTAGCACACGGGTTTTGCCGGTGCTAATTTTTTTGCCCCGCAAAGGCCGTGTGCGCCTCCGATGCGTAACTGAGTTCTTGTAAGGAAAGGAAAAAACGACATGATTGCAAAGATATGCATGGTGCTCATTTTCGTGGGCGTTGCAGTTGGCGTGGGTATTTACTGTCGCCAATCGACCACCAATGTTGATGGGTTCGTTTTGGGAGGGCGCAACGTTGGCCCGTGGATGAGCGCGTTTGCCTACGGCACGAGCTACTTCAGCGCCGTGGTGTTTATTGGTTATGCCGGTCAGTTTGGGTGGAAGTACGGCATCGCCGCCACGTGGGCAGGCATTGGCAACGCCATTTTAGGTAGCTTGCTTGCTTGGTGGGTGCTTGGCCCGCGTACGCGCGAGATGACGCACCGCCTGGGGGCAACCACCATGCCGGAGTTTTTCGGCAAGCGCTATGACAGCAAGGGCTTGCGCATTGCCGCGGCGGCTATCATCTTCGTGTTCCTGATTCCATACACCGCCAGCGTCTACAATGGCCTGTCGCGTCTGTTCGGTATGGCGTTTGGCTTGCCGTATGAATGGTGCGTTATCGGCATGGCGCTGATCACCTGCGTGTATGTGGTGGTTGGCGGCTACATGGCAACGGTTATGAACGACTTTCTGCAAGGTATTGTTATGTTGCTGGGCATCAGCGGTGTTATTGCGGTGGTTATCGGCGACAACGGCGGCTTCATGGGCGCACTTACCACGCTCTCGCAAATTCCCGCCGAGGGAACCGAAATGCAAGGCGCGTTCATTAGCATGTTCGGGCCAGATCCGCTGAACTTGCTGGGCGTGGTTATCCTTACGTCGCTGGGTACGTGGGGCTTGCCGCAGATGGTGCAGAAGTTCTACGCTATTAAAAGCGGCCCTGCGGTAAAACAAGGCGCTATTATTTCCACGTTGTTCGCGTTTGTGGTTGCGGGTGGTTCGTACTTCTTAGGTGGCTTTGGTCGTTTGTATGGCAGCCAGGTTGAAATGGGGCCCAACGGAGCGCCGGTGTATGACTCCATTGTTCCTACCATGCTGTCGACGCTGCCCGACTTACTGATCGGCCTGGTTATCGTGCTGGTACTGTCGGCTTCGATGTCAACATTGAGTTCGCTGGTGCTCACCAGTTCATCTACGCTCACGCTCGACCTCATTCAGGGCAACATTGTGAAAGACATGGAAGAGAAGAAGAAAATTCGCTACATGCGTGTGCTGCTGCTGGTGTTTGTTGCCGTGTCGGCTGCTATCGCGCTAGTGCAATATCATTCGTCGATCACCTTTATCGCCCAGCTCATGGGTATTTCTTGGGGCGCGCTGGCCGGCGCGTTCTTGGGGCCCTTCTTGTGGGGTTTGTACTCCGGCAAGGTGTCGAAGGCAGCTGTGTGGGTGAGTTTCATTGTGGGCGTTAGCCTGACCACGGGCAACATGCTACTCGGTTTCATGGGTACGCCGCTTATCGCAAGTCCTATCAACTGTGGTGCAATTGCCATGGTGTTGTCGCTTATCATTGTGCCGGTGGTGAGCCTGTTCACGAAGAGCGTGCCGTTCGACGTGAACCCGCCGTCGGTTGAGGGCGCGATCGACCGCGAGTATGCCAAAGAACTCGAAAGCGAGCACGAGGCTGATGCAGCGCAGGAAGGTGCTACGGCGTAACAAGGTAACGACATAACGACAAACAGTTCGCGCCGCAATTGCGTGCGTGAACTCACGTGGCAACAACGCGTGTGTTCGGGAAACGCATGACAAGATGGCTTGAATCAGCGTTTCCTCAAGAGGGGGCAGAACTTCGGCTTTGCTCCCTCTTTTGCGGGGTGAGAAATGCCGGGAGGAAGATCACCGAGTTGTTACGGAGTTTTACATTGCGTGCGATTGCATGCATGGTACGCTTCACGTGAAACAGACTCGCGTATCGTGTTGGTGTATGTTATTGAATTGCAATGCCGAAGGAGGCGCATGTGGAATACCTGGTTTCGTTTCTCGAAGGCATTATCACGTTTGTGTCGCCGTGTATTTTGCCCATGATCCCCATTTACTTGGCGTATTTCGCTGGCGATGCTGGTACGGGCGTTGCAACGGCCGGTGCGGATGGCGAGGTTGCCACAAGTGGTGACGCGCCCGCAAACGGTTTTGCCGAGGCGAGCACCACAACCGAATCGGCCGGGCTGCTTTCGAAAACGCTGGTGAATGCGCTCGGGTTCGTACTTGGTTTCACCATCGTGTTCGTGATACTCGGTGCCTTTGCAGGTACGGTCGGCGCGCTTCTTACAACGTACCAAACAGCGTTCAATATCGTGTGTGGCCTGATTGTTGTCGTGTTCGGACTAAACTTCATGGGCGTGTTGAACATTGGGTTGCTGAATAAAACCATCAAGGCGGATTCATCGGTGCGTCCGGTGGGTTTTTTCTCGTCGGCGTTGTTTGGGCTAGTGTTCGCTGCCGGCTGGACGCCGTGCGTGGGTGCATTTTTAGGTTCGGCCCTGCTGTTGGCCGCTCAGCAAGGTTCTATGCTCGTTGGCATTACCATGCTCGTGTGCTATTCGCTGGGGTTGGGTATTCCCTTTGTGTTAAGCGCGGTGCTGGTCAAGCAGCTTGAATCGGCGTTCAACGTTATCAAACGGCATTATCGCGTTGTTAACTTGGTGTGCGGTGGATTGTTGGTGGTGGTTGGCGTCCTTATGGCTACAGGGCTTATGGGGAGGGCGCTCTCGCTGTTGAGCTTTTAGGAGGCTTTATGCAGAACGGAAAGAAAACTCTGATCATCATTGCGGTCGCATTGGTTGCGGTGGTGGCTGTTGCAGCGGTTGCATACGGTGCGTTAGCTGGATCGAAGGATGCATCGCTAACTTCTGGTGCGGAAAGTGCGCAGGGCGCCGGGCAGTCGGAGGGAACGGAAAACGGGCAAGATGGGGCAGCGGATGCGAAAGATAACGAGCCGATTGAGGCTCCCGATTTTACCGTGGAAGACCAAAATGGTCAGCAAGTGTCGCTGTCGTCGTTTGAGGGCAAGCCGGTGGTTATCAACTTCTGGACTAGCTGGTGCACGTACTGCAAGGAAGAAATGCCCATGATGCAGTCCATGTGGGAAACGTACGGCGATCGGGTGCAGTTCATGATGATTAACGCCACCGATGAATCGCGCGAGACGCGTGAAGCTGCCGATGCCTACATCGCCGACGGTGGATTTACCATGCCGTTCTATTTCGACACCGACGGTCAGGCGTTGTCGGCATACGCAGTGCGAGGCTTTCCCACAACGGTTGTCGTGAGTCCCGAAGGTAACGTTATCGGCTACGTTTCCGGCGTTGTCGAAGAAGAGGCGCTCGCCACCGCACTCGATAACTTGCTGTAGATGCGGAGCGAATGACAACAGGCCTAACCCTATTGTTCTGGAAAAACACTCTAACCCACAAAACTCCAAAACCGCAGGTAAACCCGCAAAACACCCATCACTTCGCCCCACAAAAAAACGCTCCTTTGAGGATTGCTCTTGACTGTTTTCTTGACTGTCAAGAGCCCCAAAGGAGCGCAGAAGTGAAGGATGGATGATTCAATATGATAAACGAAATGAAGATGACAGAGATCACCCAGTCCGAGGAAATGGCCTACTTCCGCGCGGATCTCTGCCTCTACTCGCCTGAGAGCTACAGCCTGGAAGAGAAGAAAGAGATCTGCAACGACATGATTGCCGCGAGCAAAGCCGTGCTTGAATCCATGCGCGAGGACTTCGAGCAGCTTACGCCGGACGCCCGCGCCAAGCTTCTGGATGCGCTCTGCGCCTCCGGCGTCGAGTCGCCCCAGTGGTAGTGGGACATGCTCGTGGGCGAAGGGGACCCGCTCTACCGAGAGCTCGAACCGCTTATCTGACCCGGAACACACAACAGCAAAGACGAAGGCCGCCCGTCTCAAGACAAGCGGCCTTCCGTACCTCTAGTAGCCACCGATGATGCCGCGCGCATCGTCGGTCGTCTTAAACGCAGGCATCCGCAGCAAAGTCACTTCACGCCAGCATCTCGTTCACGCGCCGCTGCACGGCCATGTAGTACGAGCCTAGCCTACGCTTCCGCGCATCCCCGTCGCCGTAGTCGCCCCGGATCACCGCGCGGGCCATGGTGTCCACGTCGACCGTGGTCCCGGCCGCGCCGCCGCCCAGCATCTCGTTCACCCTCTTCTGCACCGCAGCGTACTTGTCGCCCAGGGCGGCCTTGCGAGCATCCCCGTTGCCGAACTCCCCGGCGATCACGCGCCGCGCGAGCGCGTCCACGTCGGCCGAAGCGCCGCCGGAGGACGCCCCGCCCGAGAGGATCCGGTTCACCTCGGCCTGCACCTCGCTGTAGCGGTCGCCCAGCGCCTCGCGCCTCGCATCGCCGTTTCCGAACTCGCCTGCTATCACGCGCCGCGCCAGCTTCGACGCGTCGCCGGAGGGTCCGCCGTGGCCGGCCGGGGCCGCAGCTCCGCCCCCGTCCGCCTTGCCGTTGTAGTGCAGGATGCCGTCCCAGCGGCCGCTGTAGTAGCCGCGCACCCGGCTCTCGCGCCCGGTCTGGTCGCCGGGAGCCCCGTCGATGCCGCCGGTCTCGCTGATGCTGAACTCGGCCAGGAGGTCGGCCGCCCCGTCGTTGCGCACGCACATGGCCGCATGCGAGCTCTCGTCCAGGTAGACGTCGCCGCGGGAGGCGCTGAAAGACATCGGCTCCCAACTGAACAGGCCCGAGCCCACGAACATCTCGCGCATGCCCCCGGTCCAGTTGTAGCGCGTTATGAGGCCGGCATAGGCCGTGCCCGCAAGGGCCAGCTCCCACGCCTCGCACACCGCAGAAGAGCAGTCGCGGTCGCCCTTGGTCACGCGGATCGTGCCCGCGTCGGTCATCACGCTGCAATGGCCCGAAGCGCCATGCCGCCCGGGTTGCGAGTACCCGTGCTCCGGGCAGGAGCATAGGTGCTCCATCACCTGCGCCGCCACGTTCGCCCTCGACATCGACATAACGAAGCCCCTTTCATACAGCGGGCGCCGCAGCCGCAGCGCCCGAAACCTTGAGACAAAACCTTGCGAAGTTACTTGAGAAGCGCGGTTCGACCTGCGTCTACGCGCCGGACCCACGCCCCGCGCTCGCATCGCCAGGCAGGTGCGCGCCGATCTCCGCCATCACGGGCGAGAGCACCGCCATCACCAGCGCCACCACAAGCGCTCGCACGCCCGGGTCCACCACGCACCAGCCCAGAATCAAATCAAGATTGGCAACGAGCACGCCCAAAACCCCCTGCACGACCGTGCGCAAAAGCCTCCACTGCCATTCGTTGCTTGTCAGAAAATCGCCCATCTCATGCCACCTTTTCCTTGATTTCCTCGATGTCGTGCTTCGCCACGGCCATGTCCTGCTCCAGCGCGTAGGTGCGCTCGAGCACCCGGTTGTGCTTCTCGACCTTCTCCGTCAGGGCGTCCAGCTTGACCTCCATGACGGCCCTGCTCTTCGAGTTGGAGAGGATCACGCCCACAAGCGTTACCACCCCCGTTATGCATGCAACGATGATTGACTCCATAAAGAACTGCCTCCCGAGATCGCGTTGTCCGTCTTCGGGAGGCAGTGTCTAACAGCGTCACAAGCTGGCCATGGCTATTCAGCTAAAGGGTATCCCTTGTACTTCTCGGCAAGGGGGCTAGGCGTGTCGTCAGGTTTCCATGGCTCGATTCTGATGAGGCCGAGATCCTCGAGATGCGGCAACAACGTATCGATCACATCATCTTTGTTCTGCCATTCCATGTCCTGTCTGTACTCAACATCTTCAATGAGATTGCCTTGATGCAAATAGTGTCTGAGTATCTTGGTGGTCATATGATCGAGGTCACGCTTGAGATTCCAACGCTCCTGGGGCGTCAACTTCTTATATGCCTCCTGGTCAACGCCATGCATAAGCAGGATATCGTGAAGGTGCTTGTAGATACCCAACTCTTCCTGCTCATGGTGTATGTAGGGATACCATTTGGGATGCAAATGATTCTCTAACCAGTATTCCCGTATATCGCATTCATCCATTATCGGCAACTGCAGCGTCCATAGGTACTTCCCAGATAGATAACCTGGATCTACTCCCATTGCCTTGGCTAAGGCATCGATCATGCGGGGCGTCATATGACACACTTCTGGGTTTTTATTGTCCGGCTTCAGTGCCTGTCGAATATTACGATCGTAATAGGTAGATCCTCCACGCTCTTTGCCTAGAGAACGTATGCTGCGTTTTACCTTTTTACGCACCCAATGAAACCATTCGATGTTCACCTCTATACTTTCAGGCTTTCTGCCAGTCATTACCCCTCCTTTATCCACACTGCGCGTGTTAATTCAATTATTGCCAGACTACGAAACGCCTCAGTTTTCACCTACTCTATGAGTGTCAAAAACTGCGCGTATTATTACGCGCAGTTATAGTAACGACTCATTCGAAACAAGTCCAGGTTGAAGGGAGAAAAAATGGCTACCGCCACAATGCAGAAAGAGCCGCAAGATGGCAATGACAATCGACGTAAGAATGTCTTCAACATGATGAGTGATATAGCAAGGACTGAATTGCATGCGTGTGAGAACGTGACAATGGGGGCAATGAGCATCCTTAGTCTGCAGGCAGATGAGACAGAAGCCCAACTACAGAACAAAAATCTCAGCGATAACGACCGAAGTAAGTTCTTCGAGGAGAGGGCTGCCATCCGTCACGATGCCATCCACCTCGCGGACGTGTTTAACGCTAAAAGCGTGCTCAAGGTGCTGGGTACTGCCTCCATCTTCGCGGCATGCTTTGGCGTTGGTTACGGTGCCGGTCGTTACGTTCTACGTATAGTTTAGGCGCAAGGAGCGATATGTCTTCCATGGCCTGTCAGTTTTATACTGCCGTCAGATACCCCGGCTGCCCGGCCCTGTCGATGCGGAAATACGTGTACGCCGTCCGCGAATTCTCATAAGCTGTCCCGGCGCCTCCCACCAGGGCCTTGCAGTTGTAGAAGCACTGCGCGCCGGTAAGCCCGCTCGCGGGCAGCGCCCAGTCGGCGTCGGCAAGAATCCTCGCAAGCGACGCACTCCCCGAGAAGCAGTAGAACAGATCCGTCAGGTGCGAGGGGTCAAAGCCCCTAAAGTCCAGCTCGGCCACCGCGCAGGAGGAAAACGCGTAGCGCATCGAGCGCACCCCGGAAAGGTTGCCCAGCCCCGCAACCTCCGCCAGGTTGGCGCAGCTGTAGAACAGGTAGTTCAGGTTCAGGTGCGAGAACACCGCCATGTCCGCCGCGAAGCTCGCGCGCACGAGGTGCTCGCGGTGCGTCGGCCCCGTCGCGCCGTCCCAGGGCGCAAAACCCAGCCCGGCGTACCTCGCGTTCGCGCAGATCCGCCCCGAGGCCACAAGCGCACGGCCGCTCTCAGGAGCGCCCGCCGCCGTCAGCACGCCCTCCCCGTCGGCGTAATAGTGCGCCCAGAACCACGTGCGAGAGTCGCTGTTCGGGTCGGTCAGCACCCCGCCCGCGCCCAGCTTGCACACGGAAGCGCCGCTCGTGCTCGCCGGCACGAAGCCGTCGGCGCCGCCCACCAGGCGGCCGCACCCGTAGAACATACCGGAGCCGCTCGTTATCGCGCCCACGAAGCTCGTGGCCCAGACCGTCTCCAGCCTCGCGCAGTTCGCGAACATCTGCGTGGCGGTCTTCATGCCGGAGAGGTTCTCGAACCCGCGCACCTCGGTGCACTCGGTGAAGGCGTTGAACCAGTACGCGCAGTTGACAAGGCCCAGGCCGCCTATTGTGCTGTCGATGAAGACCCTCTTCACCAGAAGCTTGACCGCGTCCCATGGCCGCGCGGTTGCGGAAGAGTACCCTGCAGGGTCCACCTCGAACACCTGCACGATGCGCCCGCCGGTCACGCTCGTCCTCCGCTCGTAGTAGTTGATCTCCAGCGTGCCGTCATCGAGCAGCAGTGCCCGGATCTTGAATCCCACGTCCCACTCCAGCGCCAGGATGGCGGCCGCCATGTCGCCGGGCGCATAGAGTGTACTCTCGCCGTTCTGCCCTCGTATGGCGGCGGCGATGTCTGCGAACACCGACTCGGGCAGCACGCCGCTCTCAAGCTCCATGTAGCCCTGCGGTTGGTAGTTGCCCGCATAGGAGCCGTCGAGCGCGGCCACGGCCGCGGCCATCTCGCGGGGCTTGAACAAGGCCCCGTCGCCGCGCTGGAAGCGGATCGCATTGGCTATGTCGGTGAGTATGTGTGTCGAGACCGTTCCCACAGCCATCAGAATTCCTCCTCTTCGAGGTTTACCAGGTCGGTCATCGCCGCGTTTATCTGCTGGGTGACCCACGTCTGGGTCGCATAAGCCGACAGGTTCGGCGTCGCGCCGGCCGGCCCCTGCGGACCTTCCGGCCCCGTAGCGCCCGGCTCTCCCTTGAGGTGGTGGAAGGCGAATGCGAACGTCCTGGCAGACGCGGTGCCGCCGAGCGTAACATTGACGGAAGGCGTGCCCGTGGAGGCATCGACGGTGGCGCTCGCGCCGGTGATGGTCGCGTTCGTTCCGCTGTCGCCCGTGTCACCTTTCGGTCCAGCCGGCCCGATAGCTCCCGCCGCACCGGCCTCTCCTCGGGGACCCGCCTCTCCTTGAGGGCCGGCTTCGCCCTGGATACCCTGAATTCCCTGCGGCCCTCGCAAATCGGCGGAGCTCGTGCCACTCGCGCTCGTGACGGTCAACACCGAACCGTTCCACGAATGCGTGCAGGGGGTACCATCGGCACCAGTTGGCCCAATAGCGCCTTGCGGCCCGGTCGCTCCGACGGCACCCGTGTCACCCGTGTCGCCCTTGGGCCCTTGCGGCCCCGCAGCACCTGCGTCGCCCTTCGGGCCTCGGGGGCCAGTCTCGCCCTGAATTCCCTGCGGCCCCCGCTCACCCGCATCTCCCTTCGGGCCCTGGGGACCGGTGTCGCCGGGCTCTCCCTTGTCGCCCTTCACGCCACGTGCTACGTCGGCCGTCGTGGTGCCGTTTTTGTCGGTGATGGTGATGGTGCAGCCGCCCTCGGTGGTCGTGACGGCGGCCGTCGGGCTGAACCCGTCCGCACCGTCCCGCCCGTCCGCTCCGTCGAAGTCGCCGCGCTGGGCAGCCTCCTGGATGGCGTTCGCGACCGCCGTGGCAGAATCGGCGGCGATGCTTGCGGCCTCTGCGGCCTCGTTGGCAGCGTCCGCCGCGTCGCGCGCGAGCGCACTCCCGTCCTCGTACTTCTTAATGGCGTCCACGAACAGCGTGAACCCGTCCTCGCTCTCGGTCCCGCCGACGATCACGGGCTCCACCCGTATCGTGAACGCCCGCGTGGAAATAGACTTGTCGTCCCAGCTCACCATGCACTGCGCGTCCACCGCGCCCTCCACCTCCTGCATGGCAGAGGGGTAGTACACGAGAAACTGTCCGAGCGACGCGTCGATCTCGTCCATGGGCTCGCACCCGCGCGTGCCGGCCATCTTGTGCCGCCACAAGAAGTAGACGGAAGCCCCTGTCAGGTCCGCAGCCGCACCACCCTGCCTCACGTGCAGCTCAAGCCCGCGCCCACAAGCGTCGGCGGGCGAGGCGACCAGAAAGTCGCCCAGCCGCTCGTCCGCCGAGTCCCAGATAAGCGTGTGGATGCCGTACCCGTCGAGCATGCCGCCCCTTCCTTCCGCTTCCGTCTCAGAAGATGTTAGGGGCGCGTCACAATCAGAAGCTCATCTCCGAGAGCTCGTCCAAATCGTCGATTGCAGTGGTCACGGCGCTTTCCACCGCGCTCACCGACGCCGCCGTGCTCAGGTTGCCGTCGATGCCCGCCACATCGTCGCGCAGCGCGGAAACGTCTGCCACAAGCGCGCTCGCCCTCGCGTAGTCCGCGGGCTCCACGCACCCTATGGTCACCCGCGCCGCAACCGACTCGCCGAAGGTCCGCACGAGCTTAACGACGCGGGCGGTCAGCCGCCACTCCGGGTCGCGCGACGTGTCGATCACAGCCACGGCATCGCCCAGCTCCGCGTCGTCGCCGGAAAGCGCCGCCACGTCCACCTCGTAGCTCACCTTGGGCTGCGACGCCTCCACAAGCGCCTTACGCGTCAGCGCAAGCAGCCGCGCGGGGTCGGTCACGTCCGAGAACGTCACCTGCCCGAAGCTGTGCACCTTAGCCGTGCGGTCCGCGTTCCAACGTCCCCACGTCTCGCGGGCGCCCTCGTCCGCCACGTAGTTAAGCCCGCCGTTCACCTCGCCGAAGGTCAATTTGCGCCGGTATCCGGCCTTGTAGTTTCCCTGTTCATCGGTGTAGGGAAGCCCGGCCCCGAAGCCGTAGAGGGCGGTGTAGACGTCCTGCTCCAGCACGGTGCGCGTGCACCCGGCCATGTTCTTGCCGTAGGTGAGGCGAAGTCCCCGCCACGCCCCGCGCCGCTCATCGAGTCGAACAGCGCGCGAGGCCACACGGCCATCCGCAACGGTGATGACGGACGTCACCTCGCCGCCCCACACCTCGGCCACGCGCCGCAGCGCCCAGAGCGCGTTTCTGTGGTAGACAAGGCACCCGGCACTGCCGAGGTCCGCGCAATGCTCGATGCCCCAGCGCGTGGGCGCCAGCACGGCCGCCAGCGCCTGCGCCGCCGTGCGGCTCGCCAGCTGAGCCTCCTCGACGAAGTCGTCCAAAAGCTCGCAGAGGGAGGACTCAGCATACACGGCGCAGGGTCCCGCCATCGGCTCGTCAGTCCTCACCACCACGTGCTCGCGCCAGGTGCCGTTGTCCAGCCACAGCAGCCTATCGCCCTTGGCGGGCACCTCGAAGCTCGAGAACTCCAGCGTGTCCTCGCCGTTCAGCTCCTCAGTGTGAACAAGCTCGCCCGCCACGCGCAGAAGCCCGATCCGCTCGTCCCACCGGTCGAACCACCAGAGCGCCGGCACCGCGCCCGCCATGCTAGGCCCACCTCTCAAAGAAGCGCGTCTCCACGCAGGCGCAGCCCTCAGTCGCAAGTACCGCCTCGCCCGGCTCCAGCGCGAAGAAGTCGCTTTCCAGCGCCACGCACACGCAGGCGTCGGCCCCGTCGATCTCCACGGCCTCGCCGGCGCAGTCGATGACCACCACCTCGCCGCCCGCGAACTCGTGGTCGAGTCTGATGCCCTTGCCGGCGGAGGGAAGCGACACCTGCACATACGGCCCGGCGGCAGCCACCGCGCGGAACTCAGGGAATGTCGGCCAGTTGCCGCCCACCGCAAAGCTCTCCGTGCGCTCCACGCGCCCCGCACCCCAGCCGATAGGGTCGAACAGGGTGAAGGTCAGCTCGCACTCGCCGGTCTCGAAAAGGCTCGACCAGGCGCTCGCGCCCACGAGGACCGCATCGCGGTACTCGACCTCCGGGTCTTCGGGAAGCACCAGGCTCCCGCCGCCGGGGCAGCTGAGCCACCGTCGCAGCGCGCCCCGCATCCGCGTCATGCCGGTAAAACCCGGGTTGTACCCCGTGTCCATGAAAAGCCGCACTGTCACGTCCACGGGCGGGATGTAGCCCGACACCAAAAGCGCCCCCGCGCGACCGGGAACCGCCATCGCCTCGGAGACGATGGGGTTGGCCGCCCGTTCGATCACCTCGGCGGAGCATATCTCGGAAAAGTCGTTGCCCGCATAGACGATCGACCTCATGCGCTACCACGCGCCCTTCCATACGCCGACGCCCGTCGCTGCGACTCACGCGCCGCGCGATCGTCGCGCGGATAAGGCCGCGCCCGCCTCACCGCAGCCTCGGCCCGCTGCCCGGAGGCATTCACTCGTCTGTCCTTGTCCCTCATAGGCTCCTCACCACCGTCAAGATCACGTCGAAGGCCCAGACGTGCCGCCCGGACCCGTCTGTCTCCTTGAACGCCGGCGCCGTGGTGTCCATCCCCACGATGCGCCAGCTGCCGTTGCCCGCCACCGGCTCCCAGCCGTAGGTGCGGATCCACCTCTCGCAGGCAATCGCGTCGGCATCGGCCGCAGCCTCCACCTCGCGCACAACAAGCACGGTAACCGTAACGGTCCCGCGCTCCTCGTGCTCCATGCGGCTTGTGCGCTCGAAGCGCCCCTCGCGAACCACGATGGGCTCGGGCTCCGCGTCCGCCGACGGAACGCTTGCGAAGCAGCTTGCGAAGTCGCCTGTCATCAGGGCCTTCACAATCAGAAAAGACAGCTGCACCCAGCTCACCTCACCTTCAGCTCCCAGTGGTGCACGCGCCCGAACAAGTCGCAGCACGCGTGGGTCTCGGCCACCAACATCGAGCGCCCGCCCACGGCCACGCGCGAGCCCGCCGGCACGTCGAACGCGCCGATTGAGTTCACGGCGTCCACGAACACCGTGCCCGCCCCTGCGTCGGCCGATCGGTGGTCGTCGCCCGACACCCTCTGCACCCGCTCGAAGCGCACGTTGCAGATAAGCACGGGCTCTTCGAAGGTGCCGTCTGCAAGCGGCACCCGCACGCTCATCACGTCGGGCAGGGCAGAGCGGGGAATGGGGCGTATCGACCTCATCAACACACCCCCGTAAACGCCATGCCGGAAATGCCCAGCTCGCGCAGCGCCGCGGCCGTCGCCAGCTCCTCGCCGGTCGTCTGCTGGGATGCGTAGTTCTTCACGCTGAACTCGCCGATGGCGTATCCGCCCACCTCGCCCGCGCCGTACTCGGCGAAGGCATCCGCCGCCGCGCATACCGCCCGCATGAAAGGCTCGCTCTCTGCGTCCGCGCCCTTCACGGCGCACAGCCACCTCACGTGCGCCTCGGCAACGGGAAGGGACTCCCCGAAGGCCGCCTCGGAAAGGCTTCCCCCAAAGGAGTCCCGGTAGAACCCGTATGTCACGGTCGACGCCACGGCTACGCGCCCGGAGCCGCCGACACGTGAACGCCGTCGAGCTTGTTGTCCAGAAGCTCCACGATGCCGTACTTGCGGTACTTCATCATGTAAGAATCGAGCGATTCCAGCTCGTCGGGCGAGAACACGCGCGACGCTACGTGCTTGTCGAACTTGATCACGGCCGACTTCTCCACCACCATGAAGTTGATGTCCCTGCCGGCGGCCGCCTTGGCGTAGCCGAACTCCGTGTCGCCGGACTTCAGGTCGATCGCCGTGTAGAAGCGCACCTGCGGCACCTCCACCATCCGCGCGAAGCGCTCCAGCACGCGGTTTGAGCGTGCGGGGTTGGCGTAGGAGTAGTCGTCGAGCACGCCCTTCAAGGTCGGCGTGATGAACAGGTAGCGGCTCCCCGTCGTAACCTGCGCCTCGTCCATGGCCGAGGTAACCTCGCGCAGCTCGGCCAGCACGTCTGCGGCCTCAGCGGTGGCAAAGTCCGCCTCGTCCACGGTCACGCCCGTGTGTCCGGCGATCTGCGCGAAGGTGAACGCGTCGGCCTCGGGTGCCACCTGCGTGCGCTGCAGCTCGGCTCCCGCCTCCACGAAGCAGTCGTTGACGCCCGCCTCCTCAACGTCCATCACGTCGGCGAACAGCCTGATTCCCCGGTCGTAATTGAAAGTCTTAGTTTCATATTCATACGTGATCGCGCCGGTCTTGTACCCCACGTTGCGGGTGTAGTTCCCAAGACCCGTCACGGATATCTTCGGGATCATGATCTCCTTGGCGTTGTGTCCCGCGCGCACCATGCGCCGTCCGCTGTTCAGGCAGCCGGACACGGAGGCGCGTTGGTATACCTCGTCGATCACCGAGGTGTAGTTGCGTGTAAACGCGATGTTGTTGCTAGGCATGGCTTAGCCCTCCTTCTTGGTGTCGTCATCGTCGGTGAGGCCCGCGATCTCGCGCCAGTGCTTGAGCGTCTTGCCCTCGTCGCTGGCCGTGCCCGCATTCGGGAGCCCGGTCGTGCCGGTGCCGCCTGCGTTACCGCCCTTGGCGTGTTTGCCCGTGGCCTCGAAGAGCCAGGGCTCGGCCTCTTTCAGCTTGTCCACGTCGTTGTCGTTGTCACCGAGAAGCGCGCGTGCCGCCTTCACGTTGCGCACGCCCGCGAGTTGCAGCTTGAAGTCGATCCGGTCGCTCTCTCCCTGGGCCTTGAGCTCGGCGATCTTGCCGCGCAGCTGCTCTGCCGTCTCGGCGTTCTTGGCAGCCTCGGCCACCTGCGCCTCCAGCGCCGCGATCCTCTCGTCGCGCTCCGCGACGGCCCGCTCCCATTCTGTCGCTGCCGCACCCGCGCCCTCTACCTGCATCTGCGCTTCCTGCCGCCCGAGGTCTTCCTGAGCTTGCGGCTCTTCCTGCGTCTCTGCGCCATGTTTATCATCGGCCATGTCAGCCACCTTTCGTTTCGTGGCCGACAACAGTCAGCCCCTTAACCTTCAATTAGGCTAAGGGGCTGTCACAAACCTAGTCTCTATTTTGTCGTTATCTATGTAGCAGCTCATCCAAATTGAGTTCGGAAGTTTCCTCGATAAACTTCTCGTTCCACTCCTCGGTGAAGTCCATAAGGTTACGCAGAAGATCCTCAGGGGTGGCCGCACCGGTAACTAGCTTTTCGTATAGCACTTCGATTCCGCCACGTGCGTAATCGTTGTATACACTCATACCCTGAGCAGTGAGTTCGTCGTTCGCGCGAAATGCCCTGCGTATCCGCTCGTTGATATCTGGCTCACTCTGCTTGTCCAATATCATAAGGAGCTCATAACTGAAAACCAGCTTATCGTGATGCGAAGCTAGCGCCCCCTCCATGATGTTCTTATTGGAGTCGCCGCCATCCCTTGGCGCTCGCCTTTGGAATAAGTAACCGACGATAGGGGCGATGATGTAAATGTCGACGACCGTATCAAAGAGGTATTTGTTGCGCTCGATTTCTGGCAAATCGAGATTCTTTGCATTTTCGGTTCCCGGCGTTAGAGCTTCGAGGTACTGTCCATGCTTCCCGTAAAACCTTACCTGTGATCTAAAAATGTCTGCCATGACTACTCCTTCACAACCGACTCGTAGTCCCTGACACGCTCGATAGTGTAGCGCCGCCCGATACAATCCCTCATGTGCTGCTCGGCCAAGTCGCCATCAGTGTCCTTGATGATGATGATTACCTGTTCTGCTACAGCAGGTAGCAGATTGCAAATCGTGCCAATCCTCGTCTTGTCAAAGTCCGAAAGCGGTGCATCCATTACGAGCGGATAAGTATCTCCCTTAAGCAGTTCGCTGCCTTCGGTGTTGGTGTCCTTTGCAATATCAAGAATGCCTAGTATGAACGCAAGAATGATTGCTAGAGTTTGGCCCGAGGAGGTCTTCCATACTTCACCGGTAGTGTTGATGTTGTCGACCACTACAGTGACGCCATAGTTCTCGTCAAGTTCAAGGTGCAGTTCTCCGTCATACATCTCGGTAAAGAACTTGTTCACAGTTTCCCTGAGCTGCTCGCGAGTTGCTGCTTCATGCTTGCTATAGAAGTCGTTGAGGAAGTCATAGATGTAATTAACGTACTCGAGGCATTCGGAGATTTCCTTGTTCTTTGCATTCTTCACGCTATAGGATTGAATCTCGGTCCGAAGCTTCTCGATTTCGCTCTTTGCGGCAGTAATGTCGCGCCTGGCGACTTGCGCTCGTCCGGCGGCGCGGCTTCTGTCTTGTTCCGCATCATTGAGGTTCCCGCGGAGAATGCCTACATCAATATGATTAATACTCGCAAGATATGCTCTTGCCGAGGAGAGAGCGTGGTCGGCTTCGATTACGGCGTTTTCTGCTTCTCCATACTTGCGATACGCTTTGGCAAGGTCGCCATAGAACGTCAACGGCCCTTCGGTTCGCACGCGGCATTCTTTGTCGAATTCCGATATATAAGTTCCAAGGTCCTTGGGTGGTACGTACTCATAAAGTGCGTTTAGATGCTGGAAGATTTCATCTCCCGTATGGAACTTCGTACCGCAGAGACACTCACCGCGTTCGAGAATGAAAGTGATAGTCTTGTTGTCTACGCTCGGTATGCCTTTGCTGATCTTATCCTCGTCTGCAAGCTCTTCTTGAGCGCCGCGAATCATGCGCTCGGCAAAGAACCGAAAATGCCTGGTTCGGAATAGCTTGAACAAGTCATCGCGTTGGGATTCGTAGGCCTTCTTTGCTTGTTGCTGTAAACGCATGGCCTTGTCAACTGCTCGTTGGGCTTCTTCGCTCTCTTGATTCTCTCTTAGCAATTGTTGGTACTTTGATACATTTTTGATAGCCGCCTCTTCATCGATGGAGGCTACTTCCATCTCCTCAGTGAGTCGTTTAATTTTCTTTTCAAGAGTGTCGATTCTCTTGGCTTTTTCCTCGAGATCCTGATTTCCGGCGAGGTCAAATTGCCTATTAAACCATCGCTCGACCGACATGCGTGGACCGGGTGCTTTCAGATGGTCTAGCGCGGTGGCTATTGGTTGAAGGCCAAGAATGGTCTTTACTGCATCGGCAAAGTCGCTGCTCTTGCCTCTCTCAAGTTCAGTGCGCATGCTCTTAACATGCTCACCGTCGAAGAAGAAGTAGTGCGAAAGCTGACTGGATAGAAGGGTGTTTATTGTCGCCTGCCTGTCGTTGGCGGCAACCTGCTTCGTTTGTCCACCTTCTTTGTAGCTAATCACAAACTCATGCTGGCCTGGTTTGTCGAGTGTCCCGGATTCACGGCGCGCGTACTTCTGACTGCGCGACACCGTGAAGATCGTGCCATCCTTATCGATTTCAATCTCGACAGACGCGTACCGATAGCTGCCAGGCGTTATATGATCTCTGACGAATGCGTTGATGACCTGCGCCGAATCCTTGGGAGAATGTCCGTACAAGCACCACTCAAACGCCTGTGCTAATGAAGTTTTCCCGGCACCGTTGTTGCCCATGATCAGAGTGACGTTGCGGTCTGGATCAGTTGAAAACTGAATGGTGTGCTTCCCCTGGAATGGTAGGAAGTTTTCTACGGTTATTGATCTTATAAGCATTTGACATCACTCTGAATTCGTTTGCCGATTTTCTGGACCATTGCTGAGTCGTTCAGCTGACCAGTCTTATCGTTTTCGGCTTCGACATCGATGATCCATTTAATAAGCCTGTTGGCTTTGGCCGGATCAACCCCTTCAGGCACCTTCAGATCTTCCAGCTTCGCCATAGTTATTCAACCTCCTCTGTCTGATAGGCATCGATTCCAGCCATGCCGAAGAAACCTTCCTCAATATCATCAAGCGTTTGCATAACTAACGCCCTGTTTTCAGCAAGAGACGCGAACTCTTTTGCTCGTACGAGCTCATTGTAAACTAGCCTCTTTTCTCCCCGCGTATCCTCATCGGGCAGCACCGCTGCTTCCGCTGGGTCTCTGGGCAGCGTGATGAAGTCGTATATTTCAGCCCTCTGCTTTCGGCCAAGCTTGTCCTTGCGCAACAAACGGCCCCTGCGCTGCACGTATTCACGTGGGTTGGTTGTACTTGCCAATATGAAAGCAGTCTTAATCATGGGGATGTTAACGCCTTCGTCGAGGCACTTTATTGCAATGAGAGCTTGAAGAGCTGCATTGGAGAACATCTCTTTGATTTCCTCGCGCTCCGCACTGTTTTCTCTGGAGGTGAACTGCCGTACTTTCATATTGAGCACGTCACCGAGCAGGCGAGTGACCAAATCTATCTGTCTCAGCTCATACTCATCTACGCCCTGGACGTCTCCTGCATCGATTTCCACCTTGGTGGCGCCGCAGTAAACGAGCATATAATTATCGTCGACATAGGGTTCTATCTCGTGCTTTAGCAACACTATTTTCTGGCGGGCAGCCGCGACTAGTCGTGCTCGTTTTAGTGCGAGTTTCTTGCCGTGTTCCGTCAGCCTGCGCTTGCCGTCGCGGCCCACTTTCATCGCTTTAGCTATCTCTGCAGATAGACTCGCATACTCTTCCAGCTCGTCATCCTCAAGATAGACAACCACTGGGTGATATCTGTACGGGGTTAGACAAGGCGGCTCATCCCCTCGTCCGTATATCGCTTCCTCAAGGGTGTATTCGATGCATCTCTCACCGAAGTAGTTGAACAACGCTTCGGTTCCTTCTGCGTCGCCGTAGCGTTCAATTGTTGCTGATAGCGCCAGGCGATACTCGAAGTCCTTACGCAGCAGAGATCGAATGTACTCGGCTCCAAAGTTATGAGCTTCGTCCACTACGAGCAGCTTCGGCTTGCGTATCTTGTCTAGCAACCTTTGCACGCGACTAGTTGCGTATGTGCCGTTAGTGCAAACGAAGCATAGGAATTTCGAGCCTGAAACCCCGTATTTCTGGTTCCGTATCGCCCTATCGAGGCGTTTCTCCCAGTCTGGTTGAGGCGATGTGCTGTAGCCAATTATCGGTCGAATGTTAAACAGCTCGATGTCCTCGACCCATTGGTCCACAAGATGCTGGTATGGGCAGACGATAACAACAGCGAGCTCGTTTCCCAACCACTTGCTCAGTTCAACGATGGAGGCAAGGGCAGTGACGGTTTTGCCCGTTCCGGTGGCCATGTCGTATATGCCTCTATAGTCGCGGCTCTTCCATTCCTTAATTGCCTCATCCTGATAGCCTCGTAAGGTATATGCGCTCGGTATCTCGGGATAGTGTTCTTCAGTGCGTGGTTTCCCGTCGCCGGCGCCTTTTTCTTCCGTATCAATAAGGTCTTCATTGTAATCGGGCTTGCTCGTCCTATATCGCTTAACGATTTCGTCTTTTACTTCTGGAAAGTCATAGGAGATTACGCCAACCTCACGGTTCTCCCAGATGGCTTCAAAAGCTGCGTCTTTCATTCGCACTCTGCATTCGGGGTCATCCCAGGAGCGAAAGACATCTACAGTCTCAACATTTTCGCGCATCGCCGTAGCAGACTCGTTCATCGACCCCGAAAAAGCCACCTTGTCGCCAGCACCATCAGTGACGATCGCAACTTTCTCGTGATAGATGCCATAACCTTTCTTGCCCTCGGCAAATGCGATGCGAATATCGAGCAGTCCCGACGCGATGAGGTCGGCCAGCATGTTAAGGCGATTTTTGTCTGCGATATTGAGCAGATCGATATCGGCAAGACCGTTGAGCAGACGCTTTCGTATCTGCTCTCGTCGTTCATACCCGCTTTCTATCGCTTTGATGTCTTCGTCAGAAAGATTCGGCGAGGCTATCAATCTAATCCGTCCACCACGCTGCGCAATTCTGCCGATGCCTTTTGCGACTTCGGCTAAAGCACTTGAGGAGAAGAAGCCCACTGCGCGATCGTAAGTTACCGCTTCGGAGAGGACAGGCACAAGGAATTCCTTGGCGATATCGCACATGTTGGTACGATATTCGGGCTGTATGTTTAAGTCTCTTAAACCCATTTTTCTTCCATCACTATCAAGCGTCTCTTATGATACCTAAGGCGTTTTCTAGTACGGTAAAATCCCGCTCATTCGTAAGCGCGCTTACGCTAAATCTCACGGTGCCCTCAGGTAGCGTGCCGAGGAAGTCATGGGCGTAAGGCGCACATTGAATACCGGACCGCACGGCAACACCAAAACGCCCAAGGACCATCTCGGTTTCATCGGGGCTATAACCTTCGAAGAGCGCCGATATGACACCAATTCTCTCGCATTTCATATCGAGCCCGATAATCTCAATTCCGTCGCCCGCGAGATGTTTTAGGAGGGCATCATGTGCCTGCTGCTCGCGTTTGCGGACCTGAGCTATACCCTGTTTGAGTATCAAGTCGGTTGATGCCTTAAGCCCCGCAATTGCGTATGTGTTCTGGCTGCCAATCTCCTCCATCTGAACGATGTTGTTCGGCATGTCTTGTTCAATAGAGTTGATGCCGTTGCCACCAAAAAAAACAGGGTTGAGTTGCGCACCTCTCCGACAGAAGAAGCCCCCAATGCCGAATGGCGCATAGAGCGTCTTGTGTCCTGCAAACACCGCATAGTCAATTGCAGGTCCTGCCAAATCAACGGTGAGAAGGCCGGCGGTCTGGCTCATGTCAACGACTGTAGTCGCCCCATACCGCTTGGCAAGAGCGCAGATTTCTTCAACCGGAACAACCGCACCGCAAACATTGCTTGCATGAGTAAGCACAACCAGCCTGGGCTTATCAGCTTCAAAAGCCTTCTGAATCCCATCGAAATCGGGTAAGAACGTATCTCTGGCGAAGGGAAGCACGTGCAGTTGGACATCTGCAGCTTTCGCCAAATGATTCAGGGGCCGCGTCACTGCATTATGCTCGAATGGCGAGAGATATACATGTTCGTCAGCACCTATGCCTAGCCCGAATATAATGCGGTTGAGTGCGTCTGTAGCTGAAGAGGTGAACACAACTTCTCTCGCTGGGCAGTTATATAGAGCCTTGAGATTGTCCTTTGCCTGACGAGCGACTTCACCCGCTGCGACTGCGAGGGCGTTGCCTCCACGGCCAATGTTCCCTCCGCTGCTTCTGTAGAAGGCGTCTGCAAACTCATATACCACAGCAGGCTTGGGGTAGGTCGTAGCGGCATTATCGAAGTAGGCTGTGTTTTGATCCATTAGCACAACCCCTCCAACACCTCGAAGATGATCTGTCGCTTCTCTTCCGGCCGGAGCGCGCCGCCCATTTCGCTTAGGCATGCGAGGATGCTGTTCTTGAGCAGCCTCGAACGGCTGCTGCACTCGATTACGTTAAAAGCCTTCTGCCTCGTTATGCCGTCGCTATCGACGAAAACGATTCCAATCGTGTTCGTACCTTCGTTGTTTGCGCTGTTCGAGCCAACGCCCTCTACCTCTGCTTTCATGTCTTGTATGACTCGCATGAAGTCCTCGAACCGAGCATCGTTCCAATCATCAATTCGAAGCGACGTTGCAGCCTTGGCAAGTCTGTTCACGGTTACTCTATCATCGCCGTTCGCCGCCATGAGCGCACTGAGAACCTGGTTGTTCACACCTGAGAGCACATGGGTGGTCGTAGCCGGGTTCTTGTCCGCCCAATCATGCAGCACCGATCCCAGCGTCGCATCCGCATGCGCAGCCGGGTCAAACAGTGCAATCAGTCGTATCGCAAGTCTGCCAATCGATTCGGAGAGATACTCATCGCACTCGCGCTTTTCCTCTCGAATGGCGGCAATGAGTCTCGGGTTACCGAGCTGAGAGCCAAAAACACGTGGCAAATCTTCGAACAAGAACTCGTTCGAGTCGGTCTCGATTCGCCGGATTGCTTTGAAGAATGCCGTTCGCGTTCTCGGAATTGGCTGCGCGCTATCCGCGCATGCGTGGTCGCATCGGTTGTTTCGCGTTGCCTGCGGTAGCTCCACGTACCATAGGCGTATCGCTTCGGCCACATCGTTCCTGTTAGCCTCTGCGTCTTTGCAGCCGAATAGCTCGGCCAGCTCGTGTACGTATTCTGCCATCTGTGGCGACCAGTTAAGCCTCGTCAACTCATAGGCCTCGGGCTGCTTGGAAATATCGTCGAGCAGAGTCTCACTAAGGACCCTCTCTTCGCCACCGTGCGTAATCTTGATCTCTTCCCGATAGTCTCTCAGGACATAAGCCAGATAAAGTGATATCGGGCCCTTCCTAAGACCAATTTTCAGCTCTGGCCCCATGAGCTGGTCGTATAGTCTGGAGAATGGCGTACCCTGCGCTTGCTCTATGTATTTACGTATCGTGTTGATGACCTTGTCGATGCCGTGCGCCCGATTCGTTCCAGGCTTTTCTGCTGATGCGGCGAGATCGGCTATCAACCCCGTCTTCTCGAATGCGCTTCGTGCCATGGAAGTCTCTTGCCCATTGCCGACAAATCCAAAGTTCGGGGAAAGCGTCTTCGCGCACAGGGCCTTGAGAATCTTGGTTCGGCTGCTGAACGCCGTGCCTGTAAGATCGTTCTTGTTTAGCGCCTCGCTCGTAATGCGAGGTGTATCGCGATATGCCTCATCGCATAGTCGTGACAACTCTTCTGAAAGCTTGCGCTTGCGTGTGACGATATTGCGCCGGATGCACCCAATATAGTATAGAGAGCGCCCTAATTCGGGCTGGAAATAGCCCGCTATGTAGTCGTCAACGATCTCGCTATAGTCCTCTACGACTATCTCATATTCTTCGACGAGGACATCATCGCCATTCGCTTCCTCTTTGAGCTGTTTAGCTGCTTGAAGCTTGTAAAGGGCGTCTGCGATATCTGTATGCTTCCTTGGGAAGACGACGACGGTCATTGGCTTTGCGGACAGCACGTCCTTAGAGAAGTCCTTAACGTCTTCGAGTTCATCCGGCGTGTTGGCAAAGACGGCAATTACTTCGCCGTCGCCGTCGCCTTCAAGGACCCTAGCCCCGCGTTTCCATTCACAAATTGTTTCTGAGCTGGTAAATCCGCAGTCGAAGTACCGCACCATGCCGCGTTCCTCGTTGTAACGCGAGGGGTATAGCGCCCTGCCTTTCATCGCCATATTCAGGATGTCGGTTGGCGAGTAGGTGCTGCGCAGTTTTTCGGCTCGGTCTGATATCTCGCTATCGATTCGTACGCCCGACGTTTCCTTGAGCTTTAGATACGCGTTGCTGCGCCTGAGATATACGACCGATTCAGTTGCTACCAAGACGTCAAGAGCCTCGTCGACTTCGAGGGGCTCATATCCGCAGTCCGTGTAGATGTCTATTAGCGTCTGCCTTGTCGGTGCTACTGTGTCGTACTGCGCAACCACATCAATTGCTGCTATGGTTTGTATGATCTTGTTTTCAAGACTGCCCGCCTCGACCCTGCGCATTGACGTACGGGCAAGCTCATAGATCTTATGTAAGGGACTCGTGTAATACTCTTTCCGCAGCAGCGGTTCGAAGTAGGCATATACGTAGTCAGGCGAAATGAATACATCTGCGCTCGGCAGTGCATCACTCAGCGAGTTTTCTTCGTGTGAGCATATAAAAGTGAACAGCGTTCGTTCGTTCTGGGCGACCTTCTCAGACATCTTGGCGAGAAGGTAAGTTGTTAGAGGGTGCAACGGATAGCATCCCTCGGCTACCATCACTGATGCGTCGTCATCAAAAACGCCCTGCCTGGCGTATCGTGCTCGCATCTGTGCAAGCTTCAGTTTGTTGGTGCCGTTTCGCTCTGTAAGCCATTCGCTCCAAAGCATCTCATCTTTGACGATTGCGTTGCTTAGCAGCTCGTAGTACTGATTGGCGTCGTCAATCATCTCTATTTCACGAAAGCGCCCCGACACTCCACGCCAGCCGTCGACCTTCTCCTTGGGGAGGTTTGAATCGATGTAGTTGGAGAGACTCTTGTGGCTGATTAACAAGAGATGCAGCTGCTTGCCGTTCGTGGTGCGGTTGCACGCTTCAGCGAAATCCTGCAAGAGTTTAGTGTCTTCGAAGGTTGCGCGGTCGAGGCTCGTTTCGAGATACTTGCTGAACTCGTCGTAAACAACGTATATGCCGTCTATTCCACAGCGTTTCAGCCCATCGAGAACATGCTCATAAACACTGATAACTTCCGCGCCGTCCAACGCGTCAAAGCTGCCACCAGACGTCAAGTTAGGATATGCTTCGACGAAGAGTTCGTAAGCTGCAGTGTCCATGTTCCTGAGTCGGGATAAAATAGAAGCTGCGCTGTTGCCCGTAATCTCCTCGAATCGGGTTAGTGTCTCCGGATATTCTTTCTTCCAGCGTTCGAGAACCTTAATAGCGCAGTCGTAGTTCGTCGAGGGCATCAGGTCTTCTAGATCGGCTTTTCGCAGTGCATTCCTGAGCGCATGAAGAAGCGAGTGCCTGAGATCTGATGTGCTTCCAGATATGATGACGGGGAGCAGCTTTCCGCCGTCGCTTACGAATCGTTCGAGCGTATCGCCGAAGCCCAACCCGCGTTCACGGTAGGCCCCGATGATGCGTTCAAAGCTATCCCTGTCCTTGACCCACATGGCGGTCAGGGCTGCTAGCACGACATGTGATTTGCCCTTGCCATAAGCGCCCACAAGGAGTTTCGCCCTCTGGTTGGAGGCGGCAACCACGTCGCGAAGTATTTCCTCGAGATAACGGCATACCGAATCCGTGGGGATGAGCCCTTCAACCTTCGCCTTCGAACCGAAGTCGAAATCTATATTGATGGAGGTCTGGAAGTCTTCGTTCGGCCTAACCATATCGCGCAGTCTCATAGCACCACCCCCTAGCCTATCATCTCGTAGTAGCTTGCCAGGCAATCCTCTTTGGTCATCCCTGGCTCCGTGAGCCGTATCACATCAAGCCCTGCCGTCCGGTTAATACGGAGCAGGCCGTCACTTTCAAGCTCGTAAAGTTTCGTGAGCAATGCGACCGAATCGAGGTTGTAGACACGTCCAGGCATGCAAGGGCCGTCGAGGAGTGTCTCGAGCTTGATTTCACGCTCGGCGGTATACCCGTCTGCCTCCATTTGCTTGCGTGTCGGGCACATCGCATATAACACGAGCAGGCTTGGTAGTACACTCAGGTTCGCGGGCTTCTTGCGATATGTTCTTGCGGCACGGTTATCGACATCCACAAGTCCCAGCTCTCCGAGGGGGCAGTCTATGACGCTCTCGGGAGATACCTGTTTGTTGCTGGTTCGATCATGCGGGATATAGGTATTAAGAATGCAGCTAAAGTCGGAGTCGAGCGACGTTAGCGCGACTTTCGACTTATCGTTGTGCGTGAATATGTATCGCCCAATCGCGTGAGTGAAGTCATCTTTCCCAAATACGTTCATCTTGAACTCGTTGAAGAAGAAGTACCAGGATGCCGCGTCTTCCTGCGCAGACGCTATGTTGCAGTGAAGCGCCCACAGAGTGCCAACCTCTTCGGTGTATGGGTCGTTTTCGAGTATCAGTCGCCCGGTTTCAGTCAGATCGTGCTCCCGATTCCTCCGCACCCGTTCAATCAGGCCGGCAGTCTCGAGCCAGTAACGCAATGCGACAACTTGGTTTGAGCCAAGGCCGAGCTCGTCCATCGCCTCTTTGCTGCTGCTTGGCATCAACAACATAGGGCTGACTTCCTCTACGCCTCTTAGCCCTTTTCCAAGCCATCCCTTGCGTATGGCGAATGTCTGATGTGCCTTAAACTTCATTTGCATGGGCTACTCGTCCTTCGTCTTCAGATATTTGCGCATGAGGCAGCCACCTTCTAGGTACTTGTCGGTCACGCATTGCTTGCAATGAGCACATTTCGCTGGGTCTATCCGATACCCGTCGCCGGTTATTGTTATCGCGCCGAAGCGACACAATGATTCGCATTTCAAGCATTGTCTGCAGGCGTTGTACTTAACGACCTGATACTTTGCTTGCCTAAGCAGTGTTTCCGAATCGCTGTCGCGGAGTATCCGCACCTTTACAGCATGCTCATATCCAGGCTGGATAAACGGCATGACCGCGATTACCGGCTCGCTTGTCCTGGGGTCAACAAACAATCGCTCATCAAGAAGCTTCCGTCCAAGATCGGGTGCGTAGTCCCCAATGGGAGTGAAAAGGCCAACCAACTCCTCTGAAAACGGCCGTTCCAGGGAGAAGATCATGGCATTGTCCTCCGTTGCGCAGTGGCTGGCATCTACCTGCACAGACGATGCGGCCGTCACGCCGTTGCCGCCCTGACGTGCCTTCCATTTTCCCGTGTCCACATATACCTCGGGATCCGGCTTTCCGATTCTTCGAGCGAAGTCGACAAGGAACGTATGCCACTTCTCCGATTCTTCGGGCATATATATCTGGGAGAGGAATTGTGCGCGTGGGTTATTGTTCGGGCAGCACCAGCACCCCACACGTTCGTAACCAAGCCGGTAAGCATCGTTGAAGTCAACGCCCTCAGCGAGAATGTAGAGCCAGACGTCGATGTCATTCCAATAGAAGATTGGGGCAGCCACTTTCTGGCGCTGGATCTTAACCGATTCGGCGCTATCTTCGATCCTGTTGTATTTGCTTCGGGAAACCGATTCTCCTTTACGAATACCATAGAAGGTGAGTATCGGCTGATCACCGAACAAGCCCTTGAACGCACGTGATATCGGTCCAGTTTTAAACATCGAGCAGCACCATCGCATCATGCGTGCGGGTGGCCCAATTTCTTCAGCGACGTCGTAGAACGATTGCTCGTAATTCTTGGTGGTTTTAAAGACGGCCAATGGGTGGCTACTCCGAAACCGCTCGGCATATTCGATTGTGCTAGGAAACTCTAGTGTAGTGTCCCCAAATATGTGCACGAGGTAAGGATTGCTGAGCGCCCGTACAGCCAAATCTGCTGTAACGGTAGAGTCCTTTCCTCCCGAGAATGACACCACAAGGTTTTCGTCGGGGTACCCTTTCGAAGCTTCAACAATGAATTCGCAGGCTTCGTGAACAATCTCGTTCTTGTGGGCGCGATTAGCTTTTACAAATGCTTTTACGTAATGGCGGAAATCCGTGTCGTCATTTCCCTCGGCGTAACGGTCAAGTTTCTCTCTTACCTCGACGGGATCGAAAGACTGAATCTCAGCAATGGTTATGTTATGGGGTTCGCCATTAACGTAGTACTTGCTTCCAATGGCCCACACTGATTCGCGCATATACACGTATGGCTCTGCTGAGAGTATTTCAAAGAGTAGTCGCTCTTCGGGAAATACCGGCCTAATGTCGGCGCATAAATACTTCGCTTCGTTTCCGCAGGTAGGACACTGTATTTTGTTTCCTGAGGGGATGTGGATGATAGGCACCCTGCACGAATCGCACCAATATACGACATGGGGGGCTTCTTCTAGCGTCTCCATATTGCATTCAGGACATCTTTCGTTGTCCGTATAGCGATTACATCTCGTGCAATACACGTTCCTCTCCGCTCAAAACTCAAAACCTTGGATGTCGACTTCCAGCGTTTCAAATTCTATCAGAGAGCGGAGAAAAGTGAATATGCCATCTCGTGAGCAAAGTCAAGTACGCAAAATAAACAGCTTATCCGTTTCCACGAGAAAGGCAAGCATTAGTTTATCGATTGATTCGACTCGTGGGCGTTCTTGGTTGTCACATTTCGCTGTGTCGTAAGTCTCATCGCTTCGAATTTGTTTTGCCGCCATCCCTGGCTGCTGGACTGGACGGGCGCTACCAACCTCGGGTTGTCCGCAGACCGGCCGCCCACGCTCCGGGTGTGCGCTCGGGCCGTTCGTGCCACATGCCAACCACGCGCCCATGGAAGTCTTCCTCACGGCCAGCTGTCGGCTTCGGTCGGTCTTCGCATACGCGCCTACAGCAGCCCGCTTGCGCGGTCTGCTTTCGGCCGCGTGCTCAGCCCGCCCTACGCCGCCATCTGGCCTGCTGCAAGGTTTATGGGGGCGCGCGTCCGTCATGCGTCACGCCCGGCCAGCGGCGCACACCCTACGCGTGGTCGTCCGGTCTGCTGCATTATCCGGCTCGTTCGCGCCCGTCCAGTCCAGCAGCCAGCGCGGGCGGCAAACACTCGCCGCAAAGCTCATCCGGCTGCCACCGCACGCCCTCAGTCGCCGTCTCCCGCCTCTCCACCAGCAGCCGACACCCTACAGCGCCCGCCAGGAGCCATCTCAGGGCCACGACACGCCAACCCGCAACCCAACCTCACCAGCTCAAAAGCTAGCGAATACGGGCTCCAAGCAGCCTCACCTGAAGCCCGCTACCAGCCGAAATCCTTACGCACCAGAGATCGCGTCACCAATGCCGAGACCGCCTCAGATAACTCCGTTCGTGATCGTGTCCCGCTTGAAGGCACCCGTGCCGACCTCAGCCGCCCGAGCGCGTGCAACCGATTCCTCCTCGCCATACCACTTGACACGATACTCCCAGGCGGACATCGTCACGCCCACCTCGCGCATGTCCTGCTCCTTCTCGGCTGCCGTGTCCTGGATGATGCTGTCGTCAAATTGGACGCGCACCTCCCCCTCGTCGGGGATGTTCTCCCCGAACACCCGAGCCGTGTGCATGACTGCCTTTGTAATGGAGACGATCGCCCCCTCCAGGCTGTTCTCGTGCCGGCGGACGTTGCGCATGAGCGCCGAATTATCCGAGCTCACCTCCGTGGCAGTTTTGACGTACCCGGTGTTGTCGAAGTCGAAGTAGCTGATGCCGAAGCCGCAGAGGTCACCGAGCATCTGCAACGCCACGCGAAACGCCTCGATCTGCCCATTGGTTCTAAGCGCAGGCGCGAACTCCTGGATGGTGTCTTCCGTGCTCATGACCTTGCGGAAGACTGTGCAGTCCTGCTTACCGAAGGGGATGGTGACGTTCTTGTTGCCGTCCTGTTCGCGGTCGAAGAGCACGTCGGAAAGGAACACCCTCATCTTGCTAAGGTCGATCTCGTTGATGAGCGCGTCGAAGGTGAGGTCCACCGCCTGGACGGCGTCGACCGCGTCCGCAAACACACTCTGACCATAGGGTGACATGTCCACGCGCGTGTTGGTGACCGCCGGCTTCACGATGCCGAAGGTGGGGAAAGGGCACCCCGTGTCGTATACCGGCAGGATCCCCACAGGTGCGAGCTCATTTCCCTCATGGTCGAAGCACACGGTGACAATCCGGTACGTCTCCTCGCTTTCCACGGCGAGAAGCCCTCTCGCGCCTCCATGGGAAGCCGCGTAAGGTGAAGACGGGGAAGACTCTGTGGAGAAGCCCACACCGCTTTCCATTTCACCAGGAGAGAAGGGCGCGCCGTGACCTGTTTTACCAGACGAGGAGTGAGTAACAGCCGAGAAGCCCCCGCCGCCCTTCGCCCCACCGGCCAGAAGCGACGATCCCCCGGAGGCGCCCCCGCTATGCCCCGCCTCCCCGAGCAGAGGCGGCAAGCCTTCAGACAAGCCGCCGCCGAGCAAGTGCATCTGCAGCTGATCAACGGCCTTTCCGCGGTAGAAGGCCCGCGTGACGAAGGCGCACTCGGTAATGCCGTCCTCGTCCCACGTGAGCGGTATCACCATGCGAGCGTCGTAGTGCCTAACGCGAACCTTCCGCTTTCCCAGGTCGAGCCACAATGCCCATGCCCCGGTCCCCAGACCGAAGGCCCTCACCACGGTCGCTTGCGCCGCGCTCATGAAGTTCGTGGAGGAGAAGAACGAGTTGATCCACTCTGTCGCCCCCTGGTCCTCGCACACCACCCGCACGTTCTCGTTCAGCAGAAGCGACCCCCACTCCTTGCACACGCGCATGGCAGGGTGAATGCTCCTACG
The DNA here is from genome assembly GCF_011038935.1 of Adlercreutzia sp. ZJ138. Taxonomy (NCBI): domain Bacteria; kingdom Bacillati; phylum Actinomycetota; class Coriobacteriia; order Eggerthellales; family Eggerthellaceae; genus Adlercreutzia; species Adlercreutzia sp. ZJ138. The sequence continues at coordinate 167,294 of NZ_JAAKEA010000001.1, forward strand.
ATGGACCGCGTACACCCGCCCCATCCCGTCCTTGTCGCGATAGTCGTAGAAGTCCCCACGGGCGCCCATCCAGTCATCCCACGACCTAATCCAAGGCTCCATATCATCCAGCGGAAGCACAAACCCCAGCCGCCTCAGATAGTCCTTCACATGCTCCGGCACCCAATACTCGTCCAGCCCATTCACGCCCATGCGGAAACCCCCTTCTGCCAATCAAGCAAACAAGGTGAAGTGTCCGCCGCCGTCACAATCCGCTTCGCCCCAGATATGTCCACCATGGCCATGGAGGCGCCCGCGCCCCATCCGTTCAGCGTCCCTCGCGCCCGTATCGCACATGCCCATGCGCGCCAATCAAAGCGCGTCCGTCTCTATCCCTCTATACCAACCATTGCCACTTTCCCAGCTATTGCCAGGGCTTCTGCTCATACGGCTGCGAAATGCAGCTGCATAAGCAGGCTCGCGCTTCGTCGCTCGCAGTTCCATGTGCCACTGCGCGTTACATTCCACTCCGCGCCGCCTGAAGTCGGCGCTTCGGTCGCCAAGCCGCTTCGCGTCTCGGCTCCATGTCGGGCAAGCCTCCTCGGGCTCGCATTAGCCCGAATCTCAATGACCCTCCGTTGGCTCGCCCTGCGGGGTCTTGCCCTTTGGCCGCCAACCCGCTTCGCGTCTCGGCTCTAGCTGCGCGTGCCAGCAAGCTGTCACGCTCCGCAGCTCCATAAGCCTTGCCGGCAATGCGCAAAAAGAAAAGCGGCAATGCGAATCATCCGCGCATCGCCGTCAATGTCTTGCTCCATGGCTCCATAAGCCTTGCCGCCAATGCCGCACAAGCGCAAGCGAAAAGCCGCCACGCCACGGCATTGCCGCCAAGTCTTACTCTGCAGCTCCGTGTGCCTCCTCGGTCTTGCGCAAAACGCATTCAGTCAATGAAGGTCAATCAGCGCAAGCCCTGCGGGGTCACACTCCGCACCTTCCGTGCCACCTTCGGTGTCACTCCAGGCCACTCCAAGCCCGCTTCGCGGTCTTTCCGTGGGCTACGCAAGCCACATTTCATGTGTCTTGCTTCGCAGTCGGGCAGCCACCTAACGGCGTCTGCCCTCCAGCTGCCAAGCCAAATTCTTTGTCTTGGCGGCGACGAGCCCTCACCGCCTACCCCCGCAAAACATCATCCATCATGGCATACCTCACCGCGTCGATGGAATGGTCGTTGCCGTCAGGAATCTCGTCAATCCAATTCCCGTCGCGGTCACGCTCGAACTCTTTGAGCGTGAATTCGGAGAAGGTCAAGGGGCACCGCTCCGGGTCTATCACAATCTCGCGCAGCCCCGCCAGCCACTCGTAGGAAAGCCTGCGCATCCGCGCTTTACGCGCCGCATGCACGCGAATCCCCAGCTCGCGCCGCCACACGTTCATCTGCACCTTGGAATCGGGCGTGTCGTCGCACCACACCATCTGGTCGTGGAAGTACGCCTCCGCGCCCGCCTCGTCGGGGAAGGTGAGCGCATCCACCACGATGCGCCCGGTATCCGCCGGCATCATCTTGTTCGCCGAGTGCTCCTCAAACACAAGAAGCCGCCGCGCGTCAGGCTCCCAGGCACAGCGCACGAACCGCCACGGGTCCGGAAACCAGCCCCAGTCCACGCCGTTTCGCACCCTCTGGAAGGTGCGGATGCGCGAATCGGAAAGCCTCGCCTCGTGAACGTTGTCGAACACAGCCCCGCCCGTCCCGGTGATCTCGCCCAAATACTCCCACCGCCAAGCCTGCTCGTTCGTGTCGCGCAAATACTCCGCCTCCTCCACGAACGGCGCGCCCAGCCACTCCGGGTGCGTCTCCACCACGTCCAAGTAAGAACTCCCGCGCACCAGCGTGTCGTCGCGCCGCACACGCTCCAGCCGCTCAACGTTCACCCACGACCACATAGTCTTCGGCGGATTGTAAGAATAAAAGATCCAGAACCTATCCCCACCGCGCCGCAGCGAGTTGAGAATACTCCGCACCGCCTCCACTCCCTCGAACTGGTCCAGCTCCTCGAACCACACCACCGAGCAATACCCCTTGGTGAACTTCACGCCCTTGAGCTTCAGCGGGTCGTCCGCCCCTCTAAACACGATCCTCTGCCCGGTAGGCATGTACGTGATCTCCATGGGAGAGACCCTGCACCGAAACACCCCCTCAAGCCCCAGCACCTCTATGGCCCACTGTATCTGCTGGTAGACCGAATCGCGCAGCGTGTTGGAGAAGCGTCTCACCACCACCGCGTTAGCCTTAGGGTTCGCGATGATGAGAAGAACAATCGCAATGGAAATAAAAGAGGACTTGGTCGAGCCGCGCCCGCCCGGCAGCCAGTAGTGCGTGTGGCCGTGCGCCATCACATCTCCCAGCACCGGGTGGAAGCGCGGGATGACGAAGTCGGAGACGTCAGTCGCCACTGCCATCACCGCCCTCGCCGCCCTCGTCGTCGACCATGGGCTCGATGACCAACCCCAAGGTGAGCTGCACCGGCGCTCCCTCGCCCTCATCTGCCTTGCGTTCCATCCGTCCGTACTCCATCGGGTACTTGCGCTCAAGCAGCCAGGCGGCAGCGGTCCAGTACTGGGCGCGGGATGCCGCAGCCGACTTGATGGTCGTGAGCAGGCACCTCTTGTACTGCGCCTCGGCCTTTTTTAGCTCTTCGTATAACGCGCGCTTCACCCCGGTCTTCGCGTTCTCGCCCTCCTTGAGCCAGCGGTAGAACGTCGCCTGGTGAACGCCAATAGCTGCGATGATGTCAGCGTCGCACAGTCCGTCTCGCTTGAGCTCGACGATCTGCTCCACAAGCGCGTATGTGAGTTTAAGTTTTGCCGGCATGGTCAGCCACCTCCTCAAGGTGGCATAGTCCCCGCGCGTCACAAACTCGGGGCGAACAGGAGGGTGAAAGGGTGAAAAGCCCTTAGCCTTTGCGCCGTTTGCACCCCCGCGCTCACCTGCCGCCCTGCCGCTCGCGCCGGCTCGGAAGGCCGTACCTGCGGCACAATCTGCTGTTGCGCTGGCGCATCCGGTCGCGCTCCCGCCGTATCGCCGCCACCTCGCGCACGTCTGCCTTCTCCTCGCGCTCCCGCTGCAGGACCTCGTTGAACGCGACCTCCTCGGCCAGGTGCATCGCCTCGGTGCACTTCGGGCACATCCCGCTCTGCCTATTCAGCCGCACGCCCACCACCCCGCACTCCGGGCACACCTGCTGAACTTTAAGGCTCACGTGGCAGCGGCTCGCCTGGCTCTCAATCGCGCGGACGGAACGGTCGGTGCCGCACTCGGCAAGCAGCGCGTCGTGAACGGCGCCCACGCCCAGGTGCCCGTGGGCCCGCATCACGTCGATCTCGCGCGTGGTCCACTCCCGCCACGCCCTGCCGCTCATAGCCGCCACCGCCCAGGGTGAAAACCAGGCTGAAAGCCTTTGACCCCCTCAAGCCCCACGGGAAGGGTGCGGGGGTGTGTGGTCGGGGCGTCTCGTCCCCGACACACATCCCCCTCCCCATAAAAAAATCTATATATAAGGGTTTTTTTACCCCCCTCAAACGTGAAAATTTGCACCCTTTCAGGCCATGGGAAGGACACCTTGCACCCCCTCTCCGCTGTTTGCGGTATCGCCTAAAAATCCAGTAGTTGCCGCATCATTCACGTCCGTGCGAACAATGAGCGCACGCCCTGTCTTCGGGTCGAGCTCCTGTTCGAAGCGGCCCGACTCATCAAGCCAGCGCCTCACGGTTGGCAGGCTCCAGTTAAGCGCCCTGCGCACCTCGTCGCGCAAACAGCTCGTGCCCGCACCGATCAGCTTCTCGCATACGGCATCGAGCGATGCCACCTTGCCCAGGTTCTCGGCCTCGCAGCGGAGCTTGCGCGCCTCAGACACCCCGCCGTAGTTCGGCTTGCAGTCAGCCAGAAGCTCGGTGCGGTCCACCTCATGCAGCGGGAAGCAGAACCACACGTCCAGCGGCGGCCTCGGCGCGAACTCGCGCAGCGTGAAGCTCATGCGCCAGCCGGTCAGATGCGTTGCCGCCGCAAGCCTCACGGACTGCCGCGCCGCCTCCAGCGTCCCCGGCTCCAGCACAAGCTCGGTCATGTCGAGCACCGCGTCGGGCGCGCGCCCGAACACGCCGCTTCCGCTGCCGCGGTCAATGGCGCTCTTTAACCCTTGGGCGCCCTTTGAGTGGTGGTGGCTTATGACCACCGTGCATCCCAGGTTCACGCAGATCTCGTCGAGCTTGGCGAAAAATTCGCGGATGTCGCGCGCGTTGTTCTCGTCGCCGTCCTGCACCATGTACGCCGGGTCGATCACCACCATGCCGAAGTCGCCCACGCGGCACCTAGCAAAGAGCTCGGCGGCTATCTCCGCAAGCCCGCAGCTCTTGCCGCGAAGCGGCCAGACGGCCAGGTTCTCGCGCACGGCCCCCGCGTCTGCGCCCTTGGCCGCGCTCACGGTCGAGATCCGCCTCTGCAGCGTGCGGCGGTCGGTCTCCAGGTCTATATAGAGAACCTTGCGCCGGGCGCACTTGAAGTCTATCCACCAGCCACCGGTCGCCACGCTCACGGCCAAGTTGATAAGCCCCCACGTCTTGTTCGCCTTGGAAGGTCCCGTGAGCAGCATCTTGTGCGTCTCCAGCAGCACGCCCTCCACGATCTCGGCCGGCATCTCGGGCAGCTCCTCGGGGATGACGATGGCGGCCTCGAAGGGGGGAAGCCCGAAAGAGGCGCTTGCTGCCGCAACGTTTTCTGAGACAACGGAGGCCGCGTCGTTGGCGGCCTCCACGTCTTGCATGTACGCGTCCTTGGCAGCGCCCATCAAAGCCACCTCGTGTAATACAGGTCGTAGCCGGTCTGAATGCTCGGCTCGCGCACCTCAAACTCCCACTCGCGGCCGCGCATCGCCATCAGGTACTCGTCGGCGTCCTTGGCACCGCCCGGATAGGGCGGCATCACGGCGTGCGGCACCCCAAGCACGTCCAGGTCGCGGCAGATCCTGTCGCGGGTCCTGCGCCCCTCGTCGTCCTCGTCCATCGCCACGGTGACCCTCGCAGGCCTGCGCTCCGGCGGCGTCGCGTAGAGCACCTGCGCTAGGCGCTTTGCGTTTGCCACGCCTCCCAGGGCCACCGTGTCGCCGCCCGTGATCTTGGCAAGCGCCATCGCGTCGATCAGCCCCTCGGTCACATACACCTGCTCGGCGCCGACCGAAAGCAGCCACTCGCGCCACAAGGGAGATGCCAGCCCGCGCGGCCGCCACTCCTTGTTGCGCGCGTCTCCCGGGCGGCATACGGTGCGCACCATGCAGTAGTTGGCTATCGAGAAGTCCCTGTTCCAAAACGGTATGGTGATGAAGCCGAGCGCCCTGGGCTCGTACACGGAAAACTCCGGCATGACCTCGCGAGGGTCGCGCGTGAACCCCAGCCCGAAGGCCGCCGCGTCCCCGTCGTCAAGGCCGCGCCACCTCAGGTAGCGCCGCCCGATGTCGCCCTCGGCGCTGTAGAGGTGCGCGAACGCGTTGCCGCACGCCTCGGCGCAGTTCGCACCTCCCGCCTCGCGCGGCGGGTCGAAGGGAGGGCGCGGCTTGGGCTTGCGCTTCGACCTCGGCATGCGCGCGCCGCCCCTCTCACCGCCATCGCCTAAACGATATCCCACGGCGTCTGCCACAGCCCTGGCCTGCTCGGCGAAGCCATCAACACCGTCGAGCTCGGCGACGAGTGAGAACACGTCCCAGGTCTTGCCGCACCCGAAGCAGTGCACGGTGTTGTCTTTGGCGTAGTAGTGCGCCGATGGGTCACGGTCCTCGTGCGCAGGACTCGGGCATCGAAACGACCGCCGCAGGTCGGTGATCCCGCATCGTGCGCTTAAAAGCTCGGGCATGAGCCCGCGCAGCGCCTCTCTGTCGGTCTCGGTCACCATGCCGCCACCTCCCTGCGCTTGTGGAAGTTGCCGCAAGGTCTATAATCCCTCTCGCAGAGCGAAAAGCTCCGGCAACCGGCGGCCCACAGCCCCGCGTCCGCCAAGATCGCGGCTGCGGGTCGCCCTGTATATAAGGCACTCACATCTGCCCTCCCTCCTCGTCGACCTCCGCAAACAGCTCGCGCCAGTCGCCGGCCCAGCCCACGGCCGCCGCTATCGCGCGCCCCCTTTTGGGGTAGGGCGGCTCCAGCCCCCGCACGATGCGCGACACCGCCGGGCGCGAAATGCCGGTGGCCCGCGCAATCGCCGCCTGGGTGCCGCGCCGCTCGCAGATGCTCTCTATCCTCAGCATGGCAGCCTCCCTTCACACCCTGCGGGTGCGCCTGGCGGCCCTTGCGGCCGACTTGTCGTCGTGCCAGATACCCGCTATCACGGCGCGCACGGCGCTCTTTTCCGTCCCCGTCATCTCAGAGATGGCCGAGGGCGCAAAGCCCTGCATGTGCAGGTCCCATATCCTTCTGTCGTGCTCGCTCAGTACACGCTCCATCACCGTTCCACCTTCTCGCCAAACAGCAGGCCCTCCTTGGCCCTGGCGAACACGGCGTCGCGGCAGATGCGCCAGCGCCCGTTCACCTTGTCGGCAGGGATGCGGCCCTCGGTGATGCCGCGCCTGATCGAGTTCACGTGCTCGCCGGTCAGATGCGCCAGCTGCTGCGGCGTCAAAAACAGCGGCAATTCCTCGAACTTGTTTCCCATAGTGCTTCCTTTCGTCGAAACAATCCTTTCTAGCTGCTCACCTCCGCCCCAGCCGAAAGTTTTGGTGCGCACCGTAAAACTCCGGTTCGCTCTGGTGCGTCGGCTGCCATAGAGTAGCACAAGAAATCCCACTAGAGCTAATACGTATTGAAATATATGGTATGATTGACCTAAGCGCATTGTTTGTTTCGTTGCGAGGTGGTATAATCTGTTGCGTAGTGTTGAACTATACGACGAAGCAGAAGACAGCGCACCACCACAAAACGCACACATTTGGAAGGACGAGGAAATGGCGAAGAGCATCAAGGACCTACGGCAGGAGAAGGGCTTTCGCAGCGCCCGGGAGTTCGCAGACGCGCTCGGCATCGCCACCTCCAGCATGTCGCGCTACGACCGCGACCCCGAAAGCATCCCGCTCAAGCACGCCTGGGCCATGGCCGATCTGCTCGGCTGCTCCATAGACGAGGTCGTCGGACGCGCACACGTCACCTCCGGCACAAGCGTGCTGCAGGACTTCTACGACGGCCTTCTGCCCGAGACCCGCGCCCTGTTAGATGACTTCCTCGAGTTCGCCCGCATGAAAGACGCGGACGTCCGCAAGCGGCGCAAGGCTCAAGACGACGGCAAGTACGAGCGCCTCTGCCAGTTCCACGAGCGGGCGTTCCGCCAGGTGCTCTACGACAGGGCGGACTTCGGCGAGGTCGTCGAGTTCGACACTCCGGCCGACGAGCGCATGGCGTTCATGCTGTTCCTGCGCGACCAGGCGGCCGCCAAGCGCAAGCCCGGCATCGACCTCCACGTAGAGGGTCTGGAAGAGGAGATGCGCGGCGGATACATCGACTCTGATGGTACGGCCAAGACGTGGTCGGAAGAGGAGATCGAATCCATGCTCGCCGAAGAGCGGGCGCAGATGGATGCGGAGTACGCGAAAAAGGACGAGGAGGTGATAGCAAGAGTCATGGAAGCCTACGACCGGCTGCACAGCCGCAGCTCGTTCCTCAACGGTACGACCGTCGAGTACTACGGCGTGCGGCTTACCGAGTAGGCAAAAAGCCAAGTTTGGCCCCGCACGTGGTGGCACACCTGCGAGGCCTTAGTCCAACTAGATCGCAGCTAGAAAGGACGGTGTCATTATATGGCATCAGATACCCGCATGGACAGCGTCCCGGCGCGTGTCCGCACCAATTCCCCGCTTGCGGAGCTTAGGCGCGCCGCAGGATATCGCAGCAGCAGGGACTTCGCAGCCGTTCTCGGCATCCCCGCAACCACCTACTCGCGCTACGAGCGCAACTTAAGCGACCCTGAAAGCGGCATACCCCTTCGCGCCGCGTGGGCCATCGCCGACAAGCTCCACTGCTCCATAGACGCGGTGGTGGGCCGCGATGCGGCCGCAGGCGAAGACGGCCGCGACCTTGCCGCCGCCTACCGCACGCTTTCGGCGGGCGGCAAGGAGCGCTTCGACGAGTACCTGCAGTTTCTGGCCTTCCGAGACCAGCTCATCGCGCTCCAGCGGTCCAGGTGATCGCCATGGCAGAAAAGACCAACGGCAAGGGCAGCATCTTCCAGCTCGATAAAGGAAAAGACGGCAAGAAGCCCAAGAGCAAGTGCCGCAAGTGGCGCCTGGTCGTGAGCCTCGGCAAGGACCCACACACCGGCAAGTACCGCCAGAAGGCCAAAAACTTCGACGGCACCTACACCCAGGCGCAGCGCGAACTGCGCGTGTTCGTCTCCCAAATCGAGGGCGGCACTCTTATCAAGCGCAGCGGCTGGACGTTTTACGACTACGCCGAACACTACGTGAGCGCCCGCATCGCCGCCGGCGAGATCCAAGAGCGCACCGCCAGCAACATGCGCAGCTCTCTCAATGCGCTCGCATACCGCATCGGGGGCCTCAAGCTGCAGGAGATCACGCCCGATATTATCGAAGCGGCCTACATCGACCTGCGCGCCGGCAAAAGCCTCTCCGGCAAGCCACTTTCGGGGCGTACGCTCTACAACATCAACCTGGCTGCCTTCCTCATGTTCCAAAGCGCCAAAGACAAGGGCATCGTGGGTGAAAACCCGCTTGAAAAGGTCCCTGCGCCGAAGAAGGACACCAAGGAGAAAGCATCGCTTACCGCTGCCGCCTACAGCTCGCTCATCGCGTCGCTCGACCCGGCGCAGCGCATGCAGTGCGCCGTGCTTCTGTGCGCAGCACTCGGCCTTCGCCGCAGCGAGTCGCTGGGGCTTTCGTGGGGGGATGTGGACTTTGAAGGCGGTACCGTAAACGTGCACGCATCAACCGATGAGCACGCGGCCCTCAAAGAGCCCAAGACCGAGGCGGGCTTTCGCCTTTTGCCCATGCCCGAGCAGCTGGCGTCCGCGCTCATGAAGCGCAAAGCGGCTGTCGTGCGCACGCTTGCCAAGTATCACCCAGAGCTTCTCATCCCGCTTGATTTGTGCGCCGGCGTGCGCCCGGCGGGGTGTGTCGAGGTTGACGGCCAGCTCTACGACGTTGACGGAAAGGTGGCCGTTTGCTGCAACGACGACGGAGAGCGCCCCCAGCCCCAGGCGCTCAGCAAATGGTGGAGCCGTCACTGCAAGAAGTACGGCCTTGAGGGCTGGACGCTTCATAGCCTGCGCCACTCGTTTTTAAGTCTTGCTGCCGCTCAGGGTGTGCACCCATCGGTGATGATGCACCTCGCCGGTCACAAGAGCCCAGACACCACGCTCAAGATCTACACGCACGTCAACATGAAGTCCAAGCGCGAGGCCATGGATGTCATACAGAAAGCATACATGCTCGCCGGGTAGTAAAACGGTGCGAAGTGATGCGAGCGCCATGCGGGCACGATTCTTGACTTTTTCTTTACCGAAAGGATGTAGACAGACGCCCCAACCCAAAAACAAGCCATCTACCTGCATCCTTGCAAGCGGGTTTCAGTTACAATCCCAACACACAATAGGGTCCTGACCCTATTGTCACTATTGTCACGACCAGGGGAGGGCTACGTCGCCAAGGAGGAAGTCCTCGATCGAGACTGCGCCCGCAGCGCTGCCGCCGACTACGATGCGCGTTGCTTCGGGGTATGTACGCAAGAACACTGCCATGCCGCCCTGGGATTTTGTTCGACCGCTCTTCACTTCGATCGCTGCAAGCTTGCCTTCGCCTTCAAGGACAAAATCTACCTCGTTGTTGCCCTCGCGCCACCAGTGCACGTTAAAGCCTAAGTCCGGCCCCAAAGCGAGCAGGCGGGCTCCGATGGCGCTTTCCACAAGGTGGCCGCGCAGTTCAGGATCGCTGAGCAACAACTCCTTAGCGCGGCCGGATGCTGCGGTCATAAGTGCAGTATCGTAGACCATGAGTCTCGGTGAGGACTTTTTGCGCTTGACTGCCTTCGGGTCGTATTTCTCCAGGCCGCGCAGGACACCTGCCTTGTCGAGCAGTGTGAGGTAATGCGCCAGCGTCGCTGTGTTTCCAGCATCCTGAAGCTGTCCGAGCATCTTGTTGTAGGAGAGTTCCTGAGCAGAGAAGCGTGCGCCTAGTTCAAAAAGTGCTCTCATGAGTGCCGGTTTACGCACATCCTCCTGCTCTAACACATCGTTGGAGATAGTCGGCTCGATAATCGAGTCGCGCATGTACGCGCGCCAGCGCCTCTCGTCGTCGGCTAGCCGCGCGGCGCCTGGGAAGCCCCCGAAGAACAGAAAATCGTCGAGCGTGAAACCGAACGCCTTCCGGCATTCTGCTAGGCTCCAATGGGTGGATCGTAGCACCTCAAAGCGCCCTTTAAGCGAGTCCTCCAAGCCCTTGCGTAGAAGTAGGCTCGATGAGCCAGACAAAATGACTTTCAGGGGGCGTTGCTCGCGTTGGTCGGCATCCCAGAGCCCCTTCACTGCGTTGGGCCAGCCGGCCACCTTCTGTACCTCGTCGAGTACGAGGATTGTTGGCTTTTCCGAGTTGCGCTGCAGATTGCGTGCCTGTTGCCACTCCGTACGTAACCAATCTATGTTGGGAGTGATTATGTCATCAGCGCTTGCCGAAAGGAATGGCTTTTCGACCTGGTCAAGCGCTTGAGCGATTGCGGTTGATTTGCCGGTTTGGCGGGGGCCTGCCACTACCTGCAAGAGGGGATTGTCGTCCTCTTGCATTCTTGCCGCAATGGTTGCAACGATCTTGCGCTGAAACATCGTGGGTAGCCTCCTTTTGTTTCGAACAATATTGAGTAAATTTACTCAATATACTGCGTAAAATCAAGAGACACCTTGTGGCAATAACGTGACCCTATTGTCACGTTCAGCTAGTAATCCGTTTTGGTAGCAACGGTTAGGGGGGTGCGGTCTCTCTTCGGCGCCGGTCGGTGCCTGGTTCGGCACCTGGAGCACGGTATTAACCCTAGATAAAACACGAAAGCTCCCGAGATAGGCGATGACTCACCGTTCAGGAGCTTTTGTACTAAGAACAATAACTGTGACCGCTATTATATGTCAATGTCACTCTCATGGGCACAAAAAAGCTGGTCAGAGAGTTAGATCTGACCAGCGATTTTTCTGGAGCCAACGAGCGGACTCGAACCGCTGACCTGCTCATTACGAGTGAGCTGCTCTACCAGCTGAGCCACGTTGGCACGGCGTTGGGCAAAAGCCCCAAGCGCGAACATGAAGTATAGCGAAACGCTTGATTCCTTGCAAGGTATCTTCGCGAAAAAGCTTAACGCCCGCCTTACGCCTTCGCGATCAGTTCTCCCAGGCGAACGCAATCGCCACTATGCATAATGCCCGGATGATCCTTGACGATGAGGGTACCCACTACGTTCAAGCCCGCATCTTCAGCGCGTTTCTTCCAGATGTTCATCCATTCGCCGTGATTCCAGCTGTACGACCCAAACAAAACCACCTTTTTACCTGTTAGAAGCGGTTCGACCTCGGCATACATAGGCTCGAATTGCTTCTGCTCAAGCTGCTCTTTCCCCATGGCGGGGCAGCCGAATGCGAATGCGTCGTAGGTATCGATCTTGGTTGGCGAGAAGTCGCGCGCCATCATAGTATCGGCGGTGCCGCCAGCGCGCGTGATACCCTTGGTAACTTTCCTTGCCATGGCGGCGGTGTTGCCGGTGCCGCTCCAGTACACAACTGCAACGTTGCTCATTCACAACTCCCACATGCGATTTCAGCCGCGTCCTATTGGCGTGGCTCCGTAGTGCGGAGCTGGAGGACCGGACTTATGGTTCGTTCAAGCAAATACTACCGAACCAAAGCGATAAGCCTTCTCGAAACGCTCATTTTGTCGACAAAGGTCACAAAATGTATCGACTCGTGGCATTTTGGGCGCCAAGCCAACTGCGTGTGAGCCATGCGGCGCAAGCAATAAGCGCAGTGCTCGCTGTGAGCGCGATAAGATCGGGAAGCGATCCCGACATATACGATACGCTTACCATGCCACTGGCACTGAAGGCGGGGCCAAGGTAGAGGCAATCAAACGCGGCATGCGCGACAACACAAGGCAGCAAACTTCTGGTTCGTGCGAAAAGACCCGCCATAATCATGCCGAACAGGAACGCTTGCAGTATCTTCAACAGGGCTTGCGCGCCCGCGATAGGGCTTTCGAGCAGCAGAGCATCTTGCAGGGAAACGTGCAGAAGGGCAAACAACGCCGCTTGTACAATTGCTGCAGCGTGAGCGGGGTTTCGAACAGAACGCCACGAACAGAAGGCGCTTTCGAATGCCGTAAAGGCAATGCCGCGAAACAGTAGTTCTTCGAATACGCCGGTGAGCAGGCAAAGCGCCGCAGCAAGCGCGATGCGTGCCGCAAGGGGATCAGTGGGCGCGTGCACCTGCGGGTTGGGAAACACGATGCTTGCAATTCCTCCAATGCACGCTGCTGCGATCATCAGACCTACTGCGACGGTGGCAGCGCGGCGCGTGCGGGTAATGTGCGTGCTGGCGGTGCTGACACGTTTACACTGCGAGTCGGAAGCGCTTTCGCTGCTTTCTCTGCCTTCGCTGTGGTCACTGCGGTGTGGAGTGTTACTGCCGTTATGCTTCTTTGCGCTGTCAGATATGGGAGCGGCGCTGGTAGTGACAGCCGTTTCTGTGGCGATGCCACATCTCTTGAGGTTTTGGTCAACGAACAGCACAAAGGACAACAGGGGTAGGGCGAGCAGTGCTTCTTGAATGGTTGCCTCGGCGAGCGTGGTCGCGGGCAACGTGTTCATCACGAAAGTGGTGTACGCGATTGCGAAAAGCAGTACGAGCAGTCTAGCTGACGTTTCATCACGGTTGTTGTCGTTAGTGAAAGAATCGTTGGCGGAGGCAGTTTCTTGCTCGGTTGCTTCCGATTCGCGATTTGCGTTCATAACGGTTCCTGCCGTTTCGTTGTTCGTTGGGTTTCTGATGGGAAGTATACTATGTGGCATGGAAACGCAGCATCGAACAACCGAGAGTGCATGGGGCGAGGCATCGCTTGCTACCGACGCGCGCCAAGCCGTTGCTGCCGACGCGCGACAAGCGGTTGGCGCCGATACATGCCAAGCTGGTGCTGCCAACGCGTGCCAAGCCGCTGAAACCGATGCACGCCAGGTCGTTGTCACCCGCGCATCAGGGCGGGGTTTTTCCGGCTTGTCGTCGTTTACGCTGAAGGTTGTTGCCATCATTGGCATGACGTTTAACCATGCGGCGTACGTGTTTTACCCGTATTTGCCCTTCGGGGTTCGTTGTGTCATGCTGGCGGTCGGCGGTATGACGTTTCCCATCATGGCGTTTTTGCTGGTTGAGGGCTATCGACATACGTCGAACCTGAAACGCTATGCTTGCCGACTTGCGGTGTTCGCTGCCGTTTCTCAGCTGCCGTACTGGCTTTTCCTGAGTCATAGCGGCAACGTTTTACTCACGTTGTTACTGTCGCTTGTCGTGCTGTGGTTGTACGACACAATGAGCAATCGTCTGCTTTTCTGGGGACTGTTCGTTCTCGCGACGGCAGCAAGTGCAACGTGCGATTGGGGTGTATTCGGGCCTGTTATGGTTCTGATGATACATGTGCTTCGGGGAAGCGCGAGTGCACGCGTTGGGTCGTGCTTCGGGGAAGCGGGCGCGGCGACTTGTGCAGCCGAAGCTCAACGCGCGTGGCGGAAAAGCATCGTCTTGCCGACACTGATTCCCCTTGTCTCAACGGGAATCAGCGAGCTTGTAGCGGTTGTGGTCGATATCGCCGCACTGCCGTTTCTTCTGTACGCTGCAGTGGGTAATACGGCGGCGATTGGTTTGCTGCTTGCCTACAATGGAAGGCGTGGCTGGCCGATGAAATGGCTCTTCTACGCATACTATCCAGCGCACATTGCCGTACTGGGCCTGGCAAAAGGGCTTTTGCTGGGCGATTGGTCGCTCGGGTTTTAGTGTTCCGAGTTACGAGTAATCGGCACCAAGTACAACCAAAAACGCGGTTTCGAACGGAATCGATCCGTCGCTTGCCTGCACCGTACCAACTCCAAGAGCGTCGGCTATCTTTTGCGCCGCTTCTTTGTCCTGTTCATTCGCATACATAATGATGGTTGAGGTGTAGTTGAATGAATCGGCGTTGTCGGTGGTGGTTGTTTCGAACCCCGCCTTGTCGATGGTTGCCGCAGCACTTGAGCTTGCACCCGACACACCGTTGCCGTTCAAGACGGTTACGGTTGTTGAGCCGCTGTCTGTTGACGATGTGGTTGTGCCGTTGCCCGTCGAGAACACCGTGCCGGTGGCTTCGTCAACGTAGTCTTCCTCATTCGGAGGAAGACCCTGGTCAACGCGTTCCATCATGGCGGTCCATGCGTCGACGTCAACAATTTCGAACCATTGATCATTTATATACACCGACTCAGTCGGCTCGGTTCCGGTGTAAATGTCGGTTTCGGGATTCAGGCCGCGCATGGCCTGCGCGAGGCCGATGATCTCGTTCACTTCAAAGTCGGTAGTCACGTATTCCGACAGTGCCGAAACCGTTGATGCGATAGTTCTCGCGTCGGATTGCAGAAGCTTCTCGGCGATGGCGCTCAGCACCAAGCGCTGATTCGCCGCGCGGTATTCGTCGCCTTTGCCGTATTCGTCATACGCATGGCGGCTGCGGCACAAGATAAGCGCCTGATCGCCGTTCAGGGTTTGCGGGCCGGCTTCAAGCGAGCCGCCCGCTTCGGGGTCGTCGATGGCCATGGGTACGTCAACCTCAATGCCGCCTAAGGCGTCGACGATTGATTTGAACCCATCGAAGTTTATTTCCGCATAGTGATTAATGTCGACGCCGGCTAGGTCCGACACCGTTTTCACGGCGAGTTCGGCACCGCCAAGGGCGTGAGCCGTGTTGATTTTGTTCTGCCCGTATTCTCCCATGTCAACATAGGTATCTCGCAAAATCGAGATCATGGTTACCTTCTTGTTGGAAGGGTCCACGCGCACGAGCATAATGCTGTCGGTTCTGAACTGGTCGCCTTCGAATTCCGATGCTGCTTCTCGTTCGGCCGATCCGTCGGTTCCCATGAGTAGCATGTAGAACGGATCGGTGTCGGCGTACGTGTCGGTTAGCGAGGAAAGGAGCCCGCTGGTTAGGCCTTCATGAAGGTTGCCGCTGATGTTCGCGTAATAGGCGAGTGCGGCTCCTGCGCCGCCGAGCACCACCACGAGCGCGGCGATGACGGCGATAAGCGCGGCTTTGCGGCGCGAGTTCTTCCGCTTGGCAACGTAGTGATAACGCGACATGCGGGGTGTGCTGGAGAATTCGTCGGCGGCGTTGCTTGCGACGCGAGCGTTTGATCCCCGGGTGTAGCGGGAGCGATCAGCGAAATCCTCGTAGCTTTGCCCAGAAGTGCTCGAGCTACCGTAGGCACTTGCGGATCGCGTTGACGTGCGTTGCGACGACGAACCATAGCGTGATCTGCCGTAGCGTGATTCGCTTTGAGAGGGCGCGCCGCCGTGCGAGCTGCTCCGCGATGGGCGTGCGGACGGCCGGACAGAGGGGCGCGATGCGCCAGTATGGTTGCGTCGTTCGTAAGCCATGCATGTCATTGTGCAGGCGCGCAAGAACGCGCGCAACCCCGATCAGCCCTTTTGCGGCAAAAGCCCACATGCCTTGCGAACCTTCGACAGAAGGTTAGCTGCGCACGCCGAGTTTGTGGCGCATGGCGGCGTTTGCGGCCAGTTCCGCCGAGTCGTCAAGCGCTGAAAGCGAAGGCACCGAGCATCCCCTGCGCGCGCTGGCACGCAGCAACGCTTTGTCGAGCAGCCAGTCGGCAACTTCGGGATTCTTGGCCAGCAACGGCCCGTGCAGGTACGTCCCTAGTACGTTGCGGTACAGGATGCCGTCGGCGCGCGTTTCGTCGTTGTTGCCGCAGCCAACAGATGACACGGTCTTCCCAAACGGCTGAACGCCTTCGCCTAAGTAGGTGCGTCCAGCGTGATTTTCGTATCCGACAACGGGGTGCGTTGCGATGGTTGATTCGAGTGCGATGTTATCGATGAGGCGGTTTGCCGACGTTCCCGGTCGACGCGTGGTGATGTCAACCAGCCCTAAGCCTTCCACGATATCGTCGCCCCAAAGCCACTCGCTGCCGAGAATCTGGTACCCGCCGCAGATAGCCAGAAGTGCCCCGCCTTCTTCCACATAGGTACGCAGGTTTTCGCACATGCGCATGAGCTCGTTGGAGGCGAGCTTCTGCTCGCGGTCGGGGCCGCCACCCATAAACACCAGGTCAACCGAGGAAAGATCAACGTTTTCGCCGTACTGCACGCGACGAATCTCACAGGGAATGCCTCTCCAGCGAAGTCGCTGTTCCAGTACGCGCACGTTGCCGCCGTCGCCGTAGAGGTTCAGTAGATCGGGAAACAGATGCGCGATGACTACCAGAGGGGTGTTGTCGGTGTCGTGAGTGTCAATCGCGTTCGTTTCGGCGAAGGGGGAGGAAGCTAAGCTTGCGTCGCTTTGCGTGCCCGGGTGGTTTCCACAGGCCGGCTGCTCGCTTGCGCGTCGGTCGAGCGCAGCTTTTGCTCCAGGAAGCGCGGTGTAGTTAGCTATCAAGTAGGCGTTTACGTGCGGGGGAAGCTGCTCGATGAGGTTCAGCACTTCGTCGGCGTCAGCCGCCACGCGCGATTCGATATTGGCGTACTTCAGGCGAACCTGCATGTCATTGCCACGAATGCCACTTGCGTACACTGCCGTCGTGCCGCTTTCAGCAAGCTCTTCAAAGTCGATGTCCCACAGCCACGACACGTCATGTCCGTCGGCTTCCTTGTCGTTGATGAAGAATGCTACGGCCTTCTGCCCTTTGTCCTGTGCGACGATTTTTAGGTTCTGATTGAATCCGGTGGGGTTTTTCGCCAGATTCAGCAGCACGCGCCGCCCATTCAGCTGGTAGGTTTGCAGGCGTCCGTTTTTGGGATCAAACGATTCGATAGCTTGCTTGAGTGCATCGGGCGGACAGCCGAGCACGCAGGCACCCACCGCGCAGGCAAGCAGGTTGTATACCATGTACGAGCCGCTGAAGGGCGCCTCGATGCGCATACGTGAAGGGCTTTCGACAGGCTTGCCTTCTTGGCTTTCTCCGATTTCTCCGCAACGTTTGCTGTGATTTGCGAGAGCTACTGCCGTTGCGTTTGCTCCTGCATATGCAGCAATGTCGAACGCCAGTCCGTTGGCGGCAAGCTGCACGTTTTCGGCGGCGAAGTCGAGCGTGGGTCGCGCAAAGCCGCATTCGGGGCAGCGGTAGGCACCCAGCTGACCGTACTGGCGGAAATCGTAGGTCATCATGGCCGAACATTGCTGGCACATGTTCGTATCTGACACGGTGTTTTGGGAAAGCCCCATGCTCTCGGCAATACCGAACGCAAGCGACTTATTCGAAATGCGTGCGGCGATGGCGGCACACAGCGGGTCGTCGGCGTTGTACAACAGCACGGTGTTTGGCGAGCTTTCCAGTGCACCGGCTATGCTGTCTTGTACGCGGGCGATTTCTCCCATGCGGTCGAGCTGGTCGCGGAACAAGTTTAGCAGTAGCACGTAGTCCGATTTCAGGTGGGGAAGCACCTTTGCCAGCCACATTTCGTCACACTCGAGCACGCCCCAATCGGCTTCGCTCGTGTGCAGAAGCGCCGATGCGATGCCGGAGTCGAGGTTGGCACCGGTGCGGTTGCACACGACGCGCTGCCCGGCAACTTCAAGTGCGTCGGCAAGCAGGTTTGTAGTGGTGGTTTTGCCATTCGTACCCACGACGCAGATCGACCCGCGGGTAAGCTTCGGGGCCAGGTGGGCGATGACGTCGGGGTCTGCGCGCAGGGCAATTTGGCCGGGGAAATTGGCGGCGGGACGGTGAAACACGTTCTTCAGTGCCCAGGTAGAAGCCGCGCTTACGGCACGGGCGCAGGCGAAGCGAAAGCTCATGATGTATATCTCCCAACGAAAATGAGTAACAAAACCGCCCTTCGGCGGCCTAAGTTCAATGGTGCAGGTGAGCGCCGATAACGCGAAGCCCATCGTATCACAGCGCGATTTCCAGGCAACGAAGAAATTAGCCCGATGTGAAGCCCCCCAGACACTGGCGGGCTTCACATCGGGCCTGTAAGTACTTCACCGGTTGTTGTGACAGATGAAGCAAAATGATAAGGAGCTTCCCATTGCCCTCCTTGTTCAGGCGGGGGGGGGTGGCCCCTTGACTCGGGATTGTACCACGTTAGCGCTTGGCAAGGCCCCTTGCCGCAATATAGACCCCAACTAGGGTGGCGGCGGACGATATGCCCATGATCATTCCTGCAAAGAAGTCCGGCACATCGCTTCCGCCAACCACGTTGCGCGACGCCATCAGGGCAATTCCCATCACTATCAGGACAATCCCGTACAACGACGTACGCTGCGCTTCCAATTTCTGGGTTCGCTTCATTAAATCGAGAATTTGCTCTTCAACAGAAGATGGGACCATGCTGTCCTCAGGACTTGCTTCTTTCGCATTCACAAGCTCGGATACACTGATGCCCA
This sequence comes from Adlercreutzia sp. ZJ138, assembly GCF_011038935.1. Classification (NCBI taxonomy): domain Bacteria; kingdom Bacillati; phylum Actinomycetota; class Coriobacteriia; order Eggerthellales; family Eggerthellaceae; genus Adlercreutzia; species Adlercreutzia sp. ZJ138. The sequence goes on from NZ_JAAKEA010000001.1 coordinate 185,932, forward strand.
GCTCCTTGCACAGACTCTGAACAACCGCATAATCCGGCATACTCTTTCCGGTTTCCCATTTGGATACCGCCTTGTTTGACATGCCTAAATTCGCGGCCAGCTCTGCCTGCGTAAGGTTCTTTTCCCGCCGTTTCTGTGCAATGAACGACCCAATTTCTGCCTGATTCATTCGATGAAGCCTCCTTCTGCTCGATGTTTCCATCATAGCCACGAAGCAGGCAAAATCGTGTCTCCTAAACGGAGATTTTGGCTGAAATAGCCTCTCTCAGCAATCGCGCATTACGTGAGTTTTTGCTAGCTTCCTCTATGTGCTACGCCGAGAACAACGAGTGCCGAATTAAGGGTGCCGCATGGTCACATAAATAGAGTGGAATGTTCACCACATCGTCATCTTTAGCGAGGTTGAGCAGCGAAAATCTCACACGAAGTGGAGTTTCTCGGGGATATTTGTATGCGTAGTATTTCAAACTCGGCGATTTCACGTTCGTTCCAGCCTTCACTTCACACGGAATGACCTCGTTGCCAAGCTGAACCAGATAGTCAACCTCGTGGCGCGGTTTCTCACTGACCCAGTAGCGAGGATCTACATCGAGTTGCGTCATCAGCGCCTGTAACACGTAATTCTCAGCGAAAGCTCCTTTAAACTCCGAAAACATGTTTTCAGTTCGCGAGAACACCGTCGCATCCAATCGCGAGAGCCGACGTAAAACCCCAATATCGAGAGCATATATCTTGAAGGCATTTTCATCATAGGCACTCAACGGCAGACCCGGACGAGTAGAACGGTTCACACGATAGATTAGCCCGGCGTTCTGTAACCATATCACAGCATCCTCGTACTCACGAGCACGCGACCCTTCCCTTACGATACCGTAGAGAAATTTCTTATTATCCCGAGCAAGCTGTGCTGGCAGAGACCGCCACACTTGGCTGATTTTTGCGAACATTCGCGCCCCGCCGTGCTTCGCGAAGTCTCGCTCGTAAGAATCAAGAAGATCCGAAAGCACCAGATCCACTTGGCCGATATCGCTCGTTGTCGCCCACCGGAGCACGGCTTCGGGCATGCCTCCAACAGCAAAGTAAGCCCGAAGATTGTCCCGAAGGCGATCAGCGAATAGTTGAGGAATCGACTCAAACGTGCTTATACTACCTGCATACTGAGCAAGCGGTTCCTCGCCGACCGCCCAGAGAAACTCCGTGAACGTCATCGGATACATTGTAAGAAAGCTGACCTTCCCCACGGGAAACGCGTTTTCTGAAGCGAGAGCAACGCCCAGTAACGAACCCGCACAAGCAACCGCGAGATGGGGCATTTCCTCGCAGAAATACTTGAGCGAGTTAATTGCGGCTGGGCAGTCCTGAATCTCGTCCAAAATGAGAAGCGTGCTGTCAGCCTCAATGGGAACTCCGAGAGCCAGCGTCAGGTTGGCAACAATGCGCCGCGGGTCATGGGTCTGTTCGAAGAATTCTGCATACTCACTCGGCGTGTCAATGTCGATCTTCTCCAGCGACACATAAGCGACATTGGCAAACTCATCGATACCAAACTGCTTAAGCACCTGGGTCTTGCCCACCTGGCGCGCCCCTTTGAGCACCAACGGCTTGCGAAAGGGCGAGTTCTTCCACGCACGTAGCTGCGACGTGATCTGCCTTGTCATATAACGCTGCATTACTCAATCCTTCCGATAATGTGATTTCTATCACATTATTCCTTGGTATTTCGTGCATAGTATCACATTTTTGGAAGTATTTGGAATTGAGTTGAAGATTAGGGCTCAAAAACGGTTCGCAGGGTTCACTTAGCAAGTAGTCTACACCAAAATTTCGAACACGACATCAACAGGAAGCATAAGGGAAACACTGATTAACCGAAGTCAGAAAAGCACACTTTACCGGCGCGTTTTAAGCGATGTTTTCTTCGCTTTCTTCGCGCAACTTAAAAAACACCTCGTCTCCTGTCAAGCTGACGGGTTCCTGTAGCATCTCATGTATTTCCGCGGGAACAGCACGCTCGAGATATTCGGCCATCTGGTTGACCGGAATAGCGAAATCCGAGATGCGCCAAAAGAACAATGCGTCGCAAAGCGAGTAGACCCAGAACCGAAGAACGTATTCTAGCCCCTCATCAAGACGAATGCGCTTGTATCGCGTTACGGTGTCTATGAACATACCCACATGATAGGACGTAAAATCGTCCATGATTCGTCGCGCGGCGGAATCGCCCCATTCTCCTCCAGCGCGAAAGAACGCCGCGAAGCGCTTAGTGGCTGCCAATGTCATGGTAATGCCTTCATGCCACGTTAACGTTCGCCCAATCTGGGCCAGTCCGATTGCACTGACGCGCCGCATAACCCACTCTGCCGCTTCAATCTTCCCATCGAAGCGCCGGTAGAACGTGGTTCTGGAAACGTTTGCCTTCTCGCATATTTGTCTAATGGACATCTCCTCGTACGTATGCGTTTCAGCAAGCTCGTTCATGGCCAAAATGATGCTACGAGCAATTTCGTCATTCTGAAAGACGAATTCGTCTACGACATGCTGCATAACCCCATCCCCTCAGCTATTCACTCAAAAAGTGAACATTTGCAGGTTAAATGTTACTCCATCACCGGCTCTTTCGTCTCGACATCAGCTCGGATTGTTTCCAATTTATGGGTGCTTTCGCCTTCCACGAAACACCGCCTGCTAGCATTTGGCGACGGAGTTCACCTCGAACGAACTCGAGCTTCATTGAAGGGGACGAGCAACGAAAACGCTCGTCAAAACGAAAGGAGAGGGATATGACTCTGGAACTGAACCGCCGAACCTTCCTTAAGGGAATGGCAGCCGCCGGTGTGGCAAGCGCGGGCGTTCTGGCAGCAGGCTGTGCGCCTACGGCTGGCAGCACGAGCAGCGAAGGGGAATCGACAGGCACTGGCTCTTCGGAAGAAGCGCGCTATTCCTTTGAGGTTGTGCCCGAGCCTATTCCCGAAGAGGAAATCGTAGAAACTATCGACTGCGAAATCTTAATTGTAGGCGCGGGCATTGCCGGCAACGCCGCCGCAGCGCGTGCATCCGAGCTTTGCGATGATGTGCGCGTCATAGAGGCCGGTTCTGGCTACGGCTCATCCCGTTCTTCCACCACCGGATACAACACCAAGTACCAGCGTGCGTTGGGTCTTGAGTTCAACGACGAAATTCGCGATCAGCTGATCTTGGATGCGTACATGCTCTCGGGCCGTTATCAGTCGCGCATCGACCTCATTTCCATTTACGTTGACCACTCCGGCGAAATGCTCGACTGGGCTGGAGGCATTATGGAAGACTTCGGCGGAGCGCAGGTAACCTACGCCGCGCCGTTCTCCCAAACAGGAGACAAACTGGCAGCCGGCACGCTGCTCGTAACCGGAGATAAGAGCAATATCACGAACTACTACAACCTGTTCGAGCTTTCCCATAATTTCGTCGGTCCCGATCCTCACGAGAAATTTGAGTGGAATGCCGTTATGGGCGACTACGCCGCATCCAACGGTGCCGTATTCGACTTCAACACCAAGGGCGTACGCATCGAGCGATCCGAAGAGGAAGACCGCCCCGTCACCGGCGTTATTGCCACCAATAAGGACGGCGCGTACGTTCGCTACAATGCTTCCAAAGGCATTATCATTGCAGCTGGCGACTACATGCGCGATCCCGAAATGCTGCAAAAGTACTGCCCGTTGGCGCTGAACAACTACTACGACTTCTCGGCACCTCAGTGCGATGGCGCAATGGCTAAGGCGGCCATGTGGATTGGAGCCGGATTCGATACCATGGCAACGCTGGATGCATGGCCTGGTCAGACCATCACCGGCAAAATTATGCGCCCGGATCCCGCCAAAGAAGAGAACCCCGAACTGGCGGCCCTGTGGGCTATGTCCGATGCGTGGTCTTGGAATCCCGCTGTTGCTTCCTACCCCATGCTCTATGTAACCAAGCAAGGAGAGCGCTTCACCAACGAGGAAACCGAGAACATTACCGGATGCATGCGCATGGCTAACTGCCTTGCTTCTGTTCCGCCCGAAGGCTTCGCGTGGTCAATCTGGGACGGCGCATGGTTCGAGAAGTACGGCGACATTTTGGCCCCCATTACAGCTTTCTCTATCAACACCCAAGAGCAGATTGACAACGTTGACGTACCCAACGGTCTAACGTTCAAGGCCGACACCATCGAAGAGCTCGCCGAAATGGTAGAGATTCCTTACGAAGACCTCAAGGCGACCATAGACACCTACAACGCCATGTGCGAATCCGGCCATGACGACCTGTTCCTCAAGCAGGCGAAATGGTGCAAGCCTATCGATACCCCGCCCTTCTATGCAGCAGGCATCGGCATGGGTATCGAATGTGTCCGAGGCGGCCTGACCATGGACGGCAAGCTGCGCATTACCGACACCGAGGGCAAGCCGATTCCTCATCTGTATGCAGTTGGCAATTCGGGCGGCTCCTTCTACGGAAACATTTACCCGTCCATGATCGGCGGCACCGGCACGGGCCACGGCATGACGTTCGGAATGTTGGCCGCAGAAGAAATTATGGGCCAGAGCCGTCTTGGCTAAAGCAGCGTTAATGAATTCGTTAGGGTGATGGCGTACCCGCGAAGCCGCACTTCGCATCGCACTTCGCATCGCGCCGCAGCCCTCTTGAATTCCAAGAATGCCACAGCACGTAATAAAAGGGCGTATCGTTGCCAGAGAGCAGTGATGCGCCCTTCTTGCATTAATCTAGTCCCGCCTGACCAGGGTTGATTGAACTCATCAGTGCTTCCTTAAACATCAACGATATCGTATTCGTAGTTTTCGGGTTTGAAGCATTTGACAAAATCGCTTGGCGTAATCGCCTTGACGGGCGATTGGCAGTAGTCTTTCACGTTGCGTGTAATGAGAAGGTCAGCCCCGTGCCGCGCTGCCGATTCCGCGATGACTGCATCCTCAAAATCCTTCATTGCATTTGCGTGAGCTCGCTTGCAGTCCGATTCGGAAACGTCAGCGATACACAGCAGATCAAACAACGCTTCTACTTCCTCGTGCACCCGAGGACGAGAGATTCCGTGCCGATGTAATACATAGGAAATTGTGGGCAGCGAAGCAGCCGATATGAAGATTTCACAGTTACGCAGAAGGGCGACATCATAGGTAACAAAGGAATCAAAAAACCAGTCGGTCTTTCCGAGGATATCTACGACAACATCGACATCAAGGGAAATACTGATTAATTCGCCCTGGACCTAGTCCACACATTGCTAAAGTCAATCGGCAAGAGAGATGGCAGTCTTCGCAAAGCATATGGATGGTATAATAATCCCAGCTCATAAGTACAATTTAC
>NZ_JAAKEA010000021.1:0-43287 GCF_011038935.1 Adlercreutzia sp. ZJ138
TTGTAGCATGAGTTGAGCTGGTATGTCAATGCCCCACAAACGAGAAAAGCCCACATAAGCAGGCTTTTCCATGGTTGTTTTGTGTCAGAACCGGCGGTGAGACCGATTGATTACCGCCTAATAATCCAAGAAGTTGTGACTAATCGCACTCGCTTAATAGGAGCAGCTTTAGAGAGGCTGAACTTAAGATCTTCTCGGTGGAGTCATCATCGATGGCAATTAAACGAACAAGTAGATTAAATGAATAGAAGATAGATAACCTTACTGGCGCATTGGCGTAATATATCTGACTGGTATTGGCTATTTATCTCCGATTTGGGTGTGGCTAATATAGCCTGGCGTTAACAGCGGTTGTGAGCATCGACTCCTACAACTACTTCGGGCGCGACTGCGCGTACCTCGGCGAGAAGCTTTTGCCGCATGTTAAGCACGGCGGGCTTTTGTACTTCGCTATCCCTGGTATGGTGCGCGACTGCCACGATAATCTGCCACCTGAGCTACTACTCAGCTGGACGCCCGAACAACTGGAGTACATGCACGACATAAACTGGTGGCGCGCCATGATCGAGCCTACGCGCGGCGTGCGCATCGAGCGTATAGCTCCTTTAAGCTGTCATGACGAGGCGTGGGCCGACTGGCTGGTCTGCGATAACGAGTACGCCACCAATGACCTCGCCTCGATGGAAGCCGGCGCAGGCAAGCTTCTGAACAGCATCGGCATCGTATTGAGAAAACGGTAGAAAGAAAGCTTGGTAGCCGGCGTCCCCTGTCGCCGGCTGCGTTCTCCCCCTGTTTGCAGCCAGGAACGACGGGACTTTGCAGCTTTTTGGCCACAGTCCCTCAAAGACCCATTCTCCCGTCGTAACGCTCGTCATCACGATGTGGGGTCGCAATGTGTGAATGCTCGAGCACTTGCAACCAGCTGCATGACGCCCAACACCAGGTAGAACACCGAAAGCCCGTTGGGAATGAAGGCCATTTCGAAGGCGGTCCACGCGATCAGCAGCGCGCCCGCAATACAGCTCCAGACATAGGATGCCCTGCGGTTGCCACGAAATCGCAACATCAGCGCAACAACGTTCGGCACGCCGTTTACCAGCACAAGAGCAAGCCCTGGCCACAGAAAGTCACTCTTCATGAAGTCCGGCAGCGGAAGCGGATCAAGCAGCGACACCGGCATCCAGTCGTTCCACGAAAGCGGAAGAGCCCACAGCGCGCTCGCCATCATCCAAAGCCCGCACACGAGCGCACACACCCCGTCGAACCAGTTCATAAAGAGCGCAAACCCGCGTGCCATCTTATCGAGCATTGATCCCGTTTGGGAACAATAGACAATCGCCCTGGTCATTTACCTTCCCTTCCCTCTTCCCTCTTCCCCTTCTTTTCTTTCCGCTCGTGCGCCGCATTGAATGCAGACAGGTGCCTTTCACAAAACTCTTTTGCATCACACGCGGGCATTTCAGAATCGATAGCCATGAGCATAGGACCATGGAACTGTTCGGCGGCAAGCCGCGCGTCACAGGGCTCGAAGATCCCGACGTCTATCAGGTGCGAGAAGATCGTCTCCTGCAGCTTGATCGGGCGCACCACAAACACCGCCTGGTACAGCTCGGCGCACCTCGTGTCGCTGTAGCGGCTGACCGCAAGCATGCGCCGGAAAAGCCGTATCCTATCGTCTCCAAAAAACGGCGCATAGCTGTTCCAGACCAGCTTTGCGAGATCGGCCCTCTTGGCCTGAGAATAGGCGCGCGGGTCGTCATCCGGACGGGCAATGGCCCCGGCGCTACGCACGCGATCTTCGACATACGCCGTCTCACGCGCTATCAGCGCATCGAAGATTTCCTGCTTTCCACCGAAATGGTTATACAGCGATGCAGCTTTGACTCCCACGCCGCCGGCTATGTCGCGAACGGTTGTCGCTGTGTATCCCTTTTGACTGAATAGCACGAAAGCCGCATCAAGTATGCGCTCCCGCGCGTTCCCGTCCACTTTCGGCACGATGACTCCTTGCTTCCGCTTGTGCACTATTGCTAACTAACATTTGTTAGTATATCAGAGAACAAGGTCATGTGCGGTCCTTTTTCTTTTCGATACGGGTTCTTTTTCCCGCATGATGCACATGACATAGTCAGCCTGAGGACAACGAACGGGACACCGGGAATCGTAGCTTGTTGTCCCGTTGACCTCCGTAAGAGATAATCAAAAAAACCTTCTTGACTCTCCCGCTACAGGAGGGATGAGACTGGTGGCATCGCGAGAGAAAGGTTGGAGATGTTTCGTATCGGCGAGTTCTCGAAGATGGCCATGACCACGGTAAAGACGCTGCGTTACTACGACGAGGTGGGACTTTTGAAGCCGCGTGCGGTAGACCGGTTCACGGGATACCGCCTCTACGATGCGGCGCAGCTTGTGGATCTGCACCGCATCCAGTCGCTTCGTCAGGCGGGACTTTCCATCAGCCAGATCGTCCGCATCATATCCGGAAGCGATACGGACGAAATACTGCGACAGCATTCCATGGAGCTTGAGCAGGAAATCGCCAAACGACAAGCCATGCTCTCTCGCGTCCAGTTCATTCTGAAAGAGAGTAAGGAGAGCACTATGACCTACACAACAACGGTGAAACACATCCCCGAACAAATCATCTACCGCAAGGAATACACGATGCACACATTTGCGGACTACTTCAAGGAAATGCCGGCGCTTGGCGAAAAGCTACGCGCGAAATACCCCGATCTCACGTGCGCCACGCCCAAGTATTGCTACACGGTAAACCTCGACCGCGAGTGGCGCGAGACTGACAACCATATCCTGTACTGCGAGGCCGTAACCGAGCTGAAAGATGACTTCGACGGAATTCATTTCAAGGTGGCACCCGCACTCGACGTGGCATCGGTGATGCATCAGGGCCCTTACGAGGACATGGGGCCTGCGTTCGCCCACGCACTTGAGTGGGTCGAACAGAACGGCTACGAGGTTGCCGGCGACCCCCGTACGAGCTACATCGACGGCATATGGAACAAGAACGACCCGTCTGAATGGCTAACCGAGGTGCAGATTCCCATTCGTAAAGTGTAATCATACAGGTAGTTCGTTTGGCGGGACTGTGCCGGCTTTATTCTCAGCAGCCCCGCCAGCGCATCGTTAACAGAAGCTGAAGCGATCTTAGGCAAGACAGCTGCGGGCGCTGATGCGACCAAAGGCCATGGCTTCGCCAACGTTGCCGTTACCCTGGTAGAGGTAGCCCCACACGCTGCCGAACTCGCCAGCAGCATACAGGCCGGGAATCTTCTCGCCGTTGCAGTCAAGAATTGCACCGTCGGCTGCTCGCTTCGGACCGCCGTCGGTGTTCAACATGGCTGGATTGCAGCGCTGAGCGTAGAAGGGCGGGGTGACAATGGGAGTCAGCGTGTCAGCCGGACGATAGAAGGCCATGTCAACACCACGCTCACAAAACTCGTTCCACTGTGCAACCGTGGCCACAAGCTCTTCGGCAGGTACATCCATTTGAGCGGCCAGATCCTCCAGGGTGTCGGCCTGATACAGCCAACCATCGGCTACCGGATCAGTAGTTTCAGCAGTCTCGAAGTCAAAAGCGTGCTCATAGTTTGCATTGTCGAACACGAACCAGCCGATGGAAGGCATGGGCAGATGGTTCCATTCGCCACCGAACTGCATAACACCATGACGACTGCCCACATGGCGACTCAGATCGTCGCGAGGAATACCGGCGGTATCATTGGATACGTCGAGTGATTTATGTCCATCCCAGTCCATATAGAACCGGCGGCCATTCTTACCCACGGTAATGCCATAGTTCTTAAATTTGTGACTCGTCAATGCACCGTTCGAGAACGTGGTATTCTCCAGGTTGCGCCCAGCCATCCAGAATCCGGCAGCGTTGTGCATGTGCCAGAAATCGGCACCGTGACGTGCGCAGATTTTGTGCCCGTCACCGGTATTGCCAGTCATGGCGAAAGAGATGGCACTGCCTACGCCGCAGAATCCCTCAAGGAACTCTTCGTTATGTTCGTAGCCACCGCAACACATAACCACACCTTTGTTTGCCTTGATAGCCTTGCCGTCAGCGATGACCCCGATCACGCGACCATCAGAATCACGAACTAAGTCCTCAAGCGGCGAATTGAAGCGCATCTCGACGCCTTCGGCGTAGTCGTTCTGGCACACATGAGTAAGGAAGTTGTGTAGGTGGTTGTAGGGAGGCTGAGCTTTATCGTCGAAGCTATATTCCGGTGCCACCGCGCTTGCGAACTCGCGATACTCGGCCTTGTCCAAATCTTCCATGAGCGTGCGCTTGGTATCGAGCATATCCATGGTGGCTCCAAGGGAGAGCACCCACTCAAGGTTTTCGTTGATGCCTGTCGCAAAAGCCTCCAGTACATCATCGGGAATCGTCTGACCTGTGGCGGTGGTGGCCATATCTTTCAGGTACTGAACGGGATACTCGTGCTCGTCGTCGAGCCCAAGGAAGTCGCCCGCACACACCGGTGAGCAGCCCGCAGCGGTTCCTTCTTTCTCGATGAGAAGACAGCTGGCACCGTTACCCTCACGCGCCACCGTAATAGCAGCGCTCACGCCGGCAATGCCCGCACCTACGACAACTACGTCGTATTCCTCGGCGAATTCCACATCGCTTACACCCGCGGCTCCCGTGCCAGAAGGATTGTTGCTCTTGGGCTTCGGCGCGCAACCTGTAAGAGCCATAGCACCTCCCATAGCAGCCAAACCACCCATGGTCAGAAAGCTGCGGCGCGAAATCTGATTGGTTTCTCTCTTGTTATTATTCATGATGTCCTCCCGTTTCCGGCATCTCCTTCACCTCGCTTATTCGAGGCGTTTCGAAGATTACGGGACGCAAAGACGTACCACATCCCCCCGACTAGGCATGATTGAGCCTCCCTCTCGTCCCCCTGAATGGGGTACCCTGTCTGAACTGGTGTTTTATTCCTTAAAACGATCGATAAAGGTAATCAGTTCCTGTTTACCGGACACCCCCACCTTGTTGTAGATGCGACGCAAGTGCGTTTTCACGGTTTCGCGCGAAACATAGAGCTTGCGCCCAATGTTCTCCATCGAGTAGCCGTGCATGGCCTCAATGAGCACCTCGCGCTCGCGGGGAGTGATGTCATACGAAATACAGAAAGCATCCAGTCGATATGCAAAAGGACTCGCATCACTTACCGTCTCGGCAGCGCCTTGTTCCTTATGCACCTTTTCGGCATCATTCGAATGATTCGCCTCATCTACAAATTCATTATCAGGCAAAGCAGCTTCTAGAGATTCTGTAGCACCGCTATCGGTACCAGACGCTGCAACCAACCCCTTCCTTCCCCACATCTTCGAGATAGCAAAGAACAGCAACCCGTACAACGCAATAAGCCACAAAGAGAACAGCGCCACGACTGTCATAGTCGCGAAATCCACCATATCAGCTCGCCATAACTGAGATGCCGCAAGCCGGGCAGCAGCTGTGGCTAACTCGAACAAGCCGTAGAAAATACCGAAGTAGAGGTATGTGTGACGGATATCCTCATAGCATTTCCGTGCGAGAAGCATCCAAAACATCACCTGATACACCGTATAGCCACACTTCACCAAAAGACCGGCCAGTGGCACCTGGTCATCCCAGAAATAAGGGAGTAACAGACATCCCGTAGCGAACAGCGGCACAGTAAAGTAGAGAACCTCATCGAAAGTAAGCCGCCGACCACGTAAGAGCCCATAGGCCACAAGCAACACAAGCACCCCAACAGCCATCAACTCATTCACCACGTCGTAAAGCCCCGAATTCGTACCCGCATTCGAACATACTTGGGCGATGAATCCGAAAAGGAAAGGGAAAAGTGTCGTACCAGCCAGAATAAGCATCCATTCCTGACTGCTCGATAGAAAACCCAGAAGAGGCTCGCGGGGCACATGCAGCGAGAAACCGTACTGGAGCGGATGTTCCTGCTCGCCCGCGGCAACGGTACGCTTTCGTCTTACGCACCATAAAAGCAGCAAGATGGCCAGCACTTTCCCCACAGGGCGCATGATCAGGATAAGCGGAGTTGGTAGGTACAGCGTAGAGTAGTACAGCACTTCGTTGATTAGATATACCATAGGAATGGCTACAGCGCTTACCTGGGGAACGAACGTTGAGAGCAAGTGCGCGAACAGTAAGATAATGCAGGCCTCTCCGATGCCGGAGAACACGCCAGAAAGTATCGATGCCATGAGGTATTCAGGGCTTTCCGGCCCCAGCATCACTGTGGCTGTATAGGCTACCAGGTGCACGCCGATGAATACTGCTCCAGCTCCAAGCATGCGCTCCACTGAAGGAATATGACTACGCATGGCGAACGCGATGACGAAACAAGCTATTACCTTGGCGAAACGAGCAGCGTAGAGAGCGTAATCAGACACAAGGGCATTCTCGTTGCGTGCCGTCCATACCGCTGCAAGAAACAGCGCAAGCCCTACTGTCGCCAAAAGCGCCGTTACGCGCATCTGCCTTGAAACCCTGTCCATGGCCTCATTCCCGTCTGCTCTCACAAAACGCACTATTTCGAGGATTCTTTTTTGACATTTTACTCCCCGATCTCGCACCTGTTCGGTGTAAAGCTGACCGCAAAAAGATGAGGGAGACCGTAAGAAATAATCGAAATAAACAGCACGATCAAGCCGCCGTCAACGCATGCATTCTGGCTATCCTTTGCGCAAAGTGGTCAAAATGCATGAGTTGTCGGCACCGAAATGCTCCAATGTGGTCACAAAATGTGGTTTGACGGCGGATTTCATCAATTAAACCGCCGTCAAGTGCCCCTTTCTGGCCACTTTTCCCAAAAGGTGCCCAGAAAGGGGCACTTGACGGTTTTCCTATTACATACAAGCAGGGTCAGTATACAAAACAATATCCGACGAAATGTGCACAGACACAAACTCGAGCATGTCATGCGTACATGACAATAGGGTCAGGGCATTTTGTCACTCAAAAGACACCGAGAACCCTAAGATGATGAACAAACAACAGCGTTCCTGTTGTCCCATTGCCTGAGGTCGAAGCGTTCTTAGTTCCATGAAAGCCTCGTATTATGCCTATCAAGCATGATGCTTATTACCTTATAAGTATTGGCGCTTCTCGTGGATCAACCTCATACTGATAATAAGTTTTCGTATCAAGAGGAAGCGATCATGGAAGCACTGATTAGCTCCGCTCGCCCTGCTCAGAGCAAGCTAACGCCAGCCAGTGTTTTCTGAGAGAAATCCAATCATTAACAAGGAGTATATATGCACATTGAAATTGACTTCGACACAACGACAGTGTCGGGAACTCTGAACGATACTGAAACGGCAAAGGCATTCTTCGATGCGTTGCCCCTATCGATTCATGTAGGAACATCGGGAATGGACTTTTGCGGACAGATGGGACAAAGCTTCCCCTATGAGCCGTCGCACGTCGGATTCGGATGGAAGAACGGCGATATCAATTACAACCCCAGCGGAGGTTGGTTCGCCGTATTCTTCAACGGCGAGAATATCTCAGGCTCTTACGGAGATCAAGTGAACATGGGTCATCTGGATGATGACGCAATCGAAGCCTTGAGTAAGTTGAAAGGATCGTATGAGATCACTATCAGAAAGGCATAAGAAATGAAGATACTTGTACTACAGGGTAGTGCCCGAAAGAAGGGACATACCGCCACACTGACCCAAGCTTTTGTCGAAGGGGCGAAAGAAGCAGGTCATGAGGTGACGGTAATGAACGTCGCTAATATGGACATCCATGGTTGTACGGGATGCGAATATTGCCACACTGAAGGTGGTGTCCAGTGTATCCAGGATGACGACATGCAGCAGATCTACCCTCTTTACGATTCAGCGGATATGATTGTAATCGCAAGCCCGATCTATTATGGATCGTTCTCCGGGCAGATGCATTGTGCCATCCACCGCACGTACGCCATCGGTAAGCCTGCTTCCTGCAAAAAGATGGCAATGATTTTGGACTCAGGATCATCCGGAGTGTATGCGGCTTCTGAACGTATCTATCACGGATTCTTGCAAGGATGGTACGGTGTCGAAGACTGCGGAATCTTCGAATATGCGGGCTCATCAGCTTCTTCCTCGCAGAATTTGGATGAACTGCGACAGTTCGGCAAAAGCCTGTAAGTAAAGCGGTGACAGACATGAGAAAAGTTATCGCAAGTATAACCCTCGCGATCCTGATGTGCTTAGCGTTGTTCGCGGGATGTGTGAGTGCTCGCAATGATAGCGAAAGTGCCACAAGCAACCCAAATGCGAATACATCGGCAGTATCCCAAAGTGATGAGCATTCGAGCTCAAGCGATGCTACTTCTCATGCAAGCATAACCAAGGAGGATGGCATGAGCCGATCAGGTTCAACAGCGTTTTTGACAATCAACGGGTCTCAACTTGCAATCGAGCTCGCAGACAACGATACCGCCGCCGCTTTTGCGGCGATGCTGCCCATGCAGGTAGAGATGTCAGAACTCAATAGCAACGAGAAGTATGCTTACTTGGGCGAAACGCTCCCATCGAACGCGAGCAATCCCGGCACCATAGAAGCCGGGGATTTGATGCTCTATGGAGACAACTGCCTGGTTGTGTTCTACGAGTCGCACCCAACAACCTATTCATATACGCGGATCGGGAAGATCACCGACGCGTCAGGTCTGAAAGCCATAGTCGGTAGCGGCTCTGTAAATGCGAGCTTTGCTTTAGATTGATGATTGGACGGGACAACGGGGACACTGATAATAGGTGATGATTCTCACAACTGTATCCAGTTGTGAGAATCATCACCTATTATCAGTGTCCCCGTTGTCCCTCATCATGCTGTCAAGAGTCGCTTATTATTCAACCCGCAATTCAGTCGCACCCTCATTTTGCTTCGTCTCCCATTTGACTTGTGCCACCGCATTCGACAGCTGTCTATCATGCGTAACCAACAGAAACGCGCCAGGAAAGCTGGTCAGCATTTCTTGCAGCGCTTCGATAGAACCAACATCAAGATGATTTGTCGGTTCATCGAGTATGAGGAGGTTAGGATTCGCTACGAGCTGCTCGGCAAGCATAAGCTTGCGGAGTTCGCCTGGACTCAGATCGTCACCATCGAGCAGCTTGTCGGGGTCGGAATTCAATCGCGCCACAATGGAAAGAATGCGGCCTCTTATCTCCTGGGTCTGATCTCGAAGATGCGCCAAGGCCCGTTTGCGCTCACCCGGTTCGACATCCTGGGGGACATACGCCACTTTGACGATGTCAGGGACTGATTCGACGATGCTTTGCACCACGAGGCTCTTGCCTGTTCCGTTCGCACCGGTCAGCACCACGTGATCCGTTGGCAAAATCCAAAGCTCCGGTACGTCTATTGAAAACTCTCCTGCAGACAGTCGCGTGGCCTCCAGGTGCACCACAAAGCTTGAGCGCGCAACAACGCCGAACTCGCCAATACGATGATCGTATCGCTTTGAGACGGTTCTTTTTGAAAGCTCTGCCTCGGCTTTTGCGAGCCGTGCGCTCATGTTGGACGAGAGTTTTCCCGCCACTCCGTCCTTTCCAGAGAATATGGCGAGCCCTATCTTCTCACGTGCATCACTGTCGTTTCTGGCCAGATTGCGTTTGCTGCGCTTGCTTTTCTGGCGCGACGCCTCTTCACTCCTGCGCTGGGCTTCCGCTTTCAAGCGCTTCGCTTCGTGAGCGGCTTTCTCACGACCCCTGATCGCGGATGCTTGCTCGCTCGCCGCCTGATCGCTCGCCTTTGAGTACCCGCCGGGTCGCATGGTCCAGCATGCGTCCTCACACATCAGGCTCTGACTCGCAAGACCATCCAGCAGATCCCTGTCGTGCGAGATGAGGATTCCGATGCCGTCAAACGAAGCGAGTGTCTTCTTCACGATATCGCGTGTGGCAGCGTCGAGATCATTCGTCGGCTCGTCCATAACGAGGACATCAGGGCGCACAGAGAGAGCGCATGCGATCTGGAGCCGCTTCTGCTGACCGCCCGAGAGCGTATCGTAGCGCCAGAACCAATCGTCTTCGATGTGAAGCAGCGCTCTTGCCCGCCGCGCATCCTGACCCCAATCCGATGCGAGGTCGAAGAGATTCTTCGGCTTTTGAGTCGAGTCCTGCTGGCAGTATGCCGAGTAGAGCTTCGGATTCACTGTCCCTGAATCGGGCACAATGATGCGTGCAGCGATACGGGCGAGTGTGCTTTTCCCGCATCCGTTGTCGCCGATAATGCCCGTCCATCCCAAAGGGAACGTTGCGCTAATGTCGTTGATGGCAGGTGATGCCGTACCGGGATAGGTATAGCTGATGTGTGTGAGATTCAGTTGCATGGCGAACTCCTTTGAAGGGAGGTCGCGCGGGGCTCAGGCACGCGAAGTATGGATTCGAAAAGAGAAGACACCGAAGCGATGCGGCACCCTAAAGCGCGACCGGATGTGTAAATGGTCGTATGGGGCACCCAAAATGGGCATCGCTAGTTCTTCATCCAACCTGACCTAACTCGAAGCGGCGCGCGTCCATTGGCTCCGCTGATTAACTGATGTTAAGAAGTATAACACGACGCTGGGCACACAACTCTCATCTAAAACACAGAAATCTAAACCGATAGATACGAGTGCATTCGAGTGGAATGCAGTTAACCGAATCAAGCTCCTACGAATCAAACACGAGGTCAGATAACGTGCTCGGCGCACTGAGAAGGGCCGCCGAATCAAATTCGACGGCCCAAGATTACCTGCTCAAAATCCATCTTTTGCAGGTGGCTTGCAATTTTCGTTCAACTAGAATCAACTCGATTGCTCAAAATTCAACCGGGATTAAAAACCATATAACCCCAGGTCAGAGTGTTAAATTCACTCCCATTCCACCGTGCCAACGGGTTTGGGAGTAAGGTCGTAGCACACGCGACAGATGCCGGGAACCTCGTGGGTAATGCGATCGGTCATGCGGCGCAGCAAAGCCCAGTCGAGTTCGGGTACCTCAGCGGTCATCACGTCCACGGTGTTGATAGCGCGAATGATGGCCGGCCACTCGTAGGCACGCACACCGTCACGCACGCCGGTGGCACGCATGTCGGGTACCACAGCGAAATACTGCCAAGCACCAACGTTTGCTGCCTCCATTTCCTCACGAACGATAGCATCGGCCTCGCGCAGCGCCTCCAAGCGATCGCGGGTGATAGCGCCTAGGCAACGCACGCCCAAGCCAGGACCCGGGAACGGCTGACGTTCCACCATGCCCTCGGGCAACCCCAGCGCGCGACCAACTTCGCGCACTTCGTCCTTGAACAGCAGTTTTACCGGCTCTACCAGCTCGAACTGCAAATCATCAGGCAAGCCGCCCACGTTGTGGTGAGCCTTCACGCCGTCTTGCGATTCCAGGATGTCAGGATAGATGGTGCCCTGCGCCAGGAAATCAACCTGATCGCCCACCTTGCGCGCCTCTTCCTCGAACACACGAATGAACTCACCGCCGATAATCTTGCGCTTCGTTTCGGGCTCATCGACACCCGCCAGCAAATCGAGGAAACGGTCGGTAGCGTCCACATACACCAGGTTCGCGTCCATCTGATTCTGAAACACGTCTATAACCTGCTCGCTTTCACCCTTGCGCATAAGGCCGTGATTCACGTGCACGCAGATAAGCTGCTTGCCGATGGCTCGGATGAGCAGCGCGGCGACAACCGAGCTGTCAACGCCGCCGGAAAGCGCAAGCAGCACCTTCCCCTCGCCCACCTGGGCGCGAATGGCAGCAACCTGCTCTTCGATAAATGCGTTCGCCAGCTCAGGGGTTGAAATGCGCTCCATGTCGTCGGGACGCTTGTTCGGATCCATGCGGTTCTCCTTCTTGTTGATAATAAAGCCAATGGGGAAATTATACTCGCGTTGCCCAATTTAGCCACTTGATGGATTCTTTAGCACCTTGTTTTGGCTTTCTGCGATCTTGGGTTATAATCCCGTCTGCATCGCGGGCGTAGTTCAATGGTAGAACCTGAGCCTTCCAAGCTCATGACGCGGGTTCGATTCCCGTCGCCCGCTCCAAAAAACCCGTAAGAAAGCCGTCGCCAGGACGGCTTTCTTGTGTGTTACGGTTGCATGTACGCTGCACGCAACCAACCATCTTGCCCTAAGGAAACACTGATTAGTTCCACCAGTCATACGTTTGCGAAACGGCTTTAATCAGTGTTTTCCAACAGATCGCGGAGCTTTCGTAGCGCGTTGCCACGGTGTGAAATTGCACTCTTTTCGCTTTGAGGCACCTCAGCAAACGTCTTTTCGCCATGATATGCATCGGGAAGGAACAGCGGGTCGTAGCCGAATCCACCTGCGCCTGCCTCCGCAAGGCCGATGCAACCTTCCACCGTGCCGCGTGCGACCGTTTCTGTACCGTCCTCGTCAATGAACACGAGCGTGCAGACGAACCGAGCTGTGCGCTTATCTGCCGGCACATCAGCTAAATCACGCAAGAGTTTGGCGTTGTTCGCGGCATCCCCTGCGCCCTCCCCCGCATAGCGCGCCGAATACACACCGGGCGCACCGCCGAGCGCATCCACCTCAAGACCCGAATCGTCAGCAAGCGCCGGCTTACCGCCCGACGCCTCATGCGCCGAGCGCGCCTTGATGCGAGCGTTACCCTCGAAGGTATCGGCATCTTCTGCCGGATCAGACACAATGCCTGCCTGCCGCAGCGTTTTGAACTGCCAACCAGGAAAGCTAAGCGCATTCGATATCTCGTCAACCTTATGTGCGTTATTCGTTGCTAAAACAACCGTCTTGCCCACAATCGCTCCCTTCCGCGAGAAAAACCTAGCTTAAGCAAACACTCATTTATGGCAGCTCCACATGCTGCACCTGACCAATATCGAATCGCAGCACGCGGCTCCCAAAACGACGGAACTCATCTACGTCGTCACCCGTGGTGAAAAACTCGTAGGTTCTCTGACAGCCAGGGCGCGCGGCGGCACCTTGCCGACACAGAATTTCGGCAACATCACGCGCGGTTTCCTTCGCCGAGCTAATAAGCGTCACCTCGCGACCAACCACGCCTCCAATAAGAGCCTTTAACAAGGGAAAATGGGTGCACCCCAAAACCAGCGTGTCAATGTCGCATCGGCGCAACGGTTCAAGGTATTCCCGTGCGATCTCTTGAAATTCTGGGCGAATGTAAACCTTCGACGCAAGCGACATGTAGTTTTCGATAGGCCCCTCGGCCATGCGAATGCCTTGCTCGGCTATTTCCACGAAGCGCGGCGTAGGCGTAGAAAACACGGTAATGCCCGCATCAATATTCCTGATGGCGTGCGAATACGCTCCCGATTCAACCGTTCCCTTCGTCGCAATAACACCCACACGGCGGTTGCGCGTTGCTTGTGCCGCCGCACGCGCACCGGGGCCAACCACGCCGATAACCGGCAGGTCGAAGGTTTGCTGCGCATGTGCAAGCCCCGCTGCTGTTGCAGTATTGCACGCGATAACGATGATCTTTACGCCCTTATTAACCAGCCACGACCCAATTTGTTGCACGAAACTGTCAACCTCATGTTGGTCGCGAGGACCATATGGGCAGCGTTTCGAATCGCCGAAGTACACAATGCTCTCGTTGGGTAGAACCTTTATGATCTCGCGGGCCACAGTAAGCCCACCAAAGCCCGAGTCGAACACGCCAATAGGCGCGTCATCGAACCGCTCATACACGTGCGCCGAAACGCGCCGCTGCGACAGACTCTCTTCTGAATACAAGGCAACTCCCTGTCAACATCATTTTGGAATGCAGACGCCAACACCGCTAGCAACGCGCGCTGCATTGCCTTCATTGTACCAATTCGTCCCGCCGTGCGCAGAACCTGCAGAAACCGCACCTTGCACGTATGCGGTATGATGGTGCAGTTCGCACGAAAAAGGAGTCTTGCCGCATGCATTCGATAAACCTACCCAACGAAGCCCTTGCTGCACTGAGCATACTTGAAGACGCGGGCTTTGAAGCGTGGGTTGTCGGCGGGTGCGTTCGCGACATGCTGCTCGGCCGGGCCTGCTCCGACATTGATATTGCCACCTCGGCAACATGCTCCGACGTGCAAGCGACGTTTGAGCGTTGCGGCTTGCGCGTGCATGACACAGGTTCGAAACACGGCACCGTAACCGTTATCGTTGGCGATGCAGCGTTTGAAACAACCACATACCGCACCGATGGAACATATTCCGACGGACGCCACCCCGACCAGGTGCGTTTCGTAACAAGCATCCAGGAAGACCTCGCGCGGCGCGATTTCACCATCAATGCGATGGCCTACCATCCCGAGCGCGGCCTTATTGACCCCTACGGCGGCAGGTGCGATCTTCAACGTGGTGTGATCAGAACCGTGGGCGACCCCGTGCAGCGCTTCTCCGAAGACGCCTTGCGCATCCTGCGCGGGTGCCGCTTCTGCGCTCAATTCGGATTTCCCATCGAACAGATGACCTTACAAGCGATGATTCGTTCGAAAAAGCTGATGGCAGGCGTGTCGCACGAGCGCGTGACCGCAGAGCTTACCAAGTTACTCACATCTCCTTATGCGGGAAGCGCCATCATGAATACCGTTGACGCGCTTTCGGCCGTGCTTCCCGAGCTTGTTGCTATGAAAGGCTTCGATCAGAAAACGCCCTACCATATCTACGACGTACTCGAACACACCGCACACGTAGTTGATGCAGTACGCCCGACCCCCACCTTGCGATGGGCAGCACTTTTGCACGATGTAGGCAAACCCGCAGCATTTTTCACCGACGATACCGGAACCGGGCATTTTTACGGACATGCAAACATCAGCCGTGTTGTCGCCGAAGGCGTGATGAACCGGATGAGCTTTAGCGCCGTCTTCAGACAGCAGGTTGTTACCTTAGTGGAGCATCACGACGACGTTATCGACACCACACCAAAAGCCGTGAAGCGCGCTGTGCGGCGTCTTGGCGGCAACGAACAGCTATTCCGCATGCTATGCGAACTTAAACGGGGCGATTCAAAGGGCCAAGCTCCCCAATACCACACACGCATCGCCCACGCCACCGAGCTCGAACGGATTCTTGACGACATCATCCGCGAAGATGAGGCATTTAAAATTGGTGACTTGGCAATTAACGGCAACGACGTTATCGCAGCTGGCGTCGAGCGCGGGCCGCTCGTAGGGCACGTGCTAAACGCGGCACTTGACGCCGTTATTGAAGGCACCGTGCAAAACGAGCCTTACGCACTGCGTGCCTTCGTGCGCGATTGGGCCGCAAAGAAACACTAGTCAAAACTGCCTGTCAGGGAAGCGCGTTCCCTGACAGGCAGCTCGCCTTTACTATTCGCAACATTCACTATTCGTGGCACTCACGAACCGCACGCGCCACGCATTCAACAGCACGCGGATCAAACGGTTCAGGCATAATGAAGTCTTCACACAGCTCATCGTCGGACACAAGCGACGCCAACGCTTCGGCTGCAGCAAGCTTCATCGCCTTCGTGATACGCGGTGCGCGGGCTTCTAAGGCTCCTTTGAAAATACCTGGGAACGCCACCACGTTGTTAATCTGATTGGGAAAGTCCGAGCGCCCCGTTCCCACTACGCGCGCACCTGCCGCCCGTGCCACGTCGGGCATAATTTCTGGGTCGGGGTTGGCCATGGCAAACAGAATGGCGTCGTTGTTCATAGAAGCCACCATCTGAGGGGTTACCACGTTCGGCGCCGAAACACCCACGAAGATGTCAGCGCCCACCAGTGCATCGGCAAGTGTACCCTGCTTATCGTCAAGATTAGTAGTAGCAAGCATTGCCCGCTGCGCATCATTGAGCCCAGGGGTACGTGAGGAAATGATGCCGTTGATGTCACACAGGATAAGATGACGCAGCCCGTAGCTCAGCAACAGCTTCGAAATGGCGATACCCGCCGATCCTGCGCCGTTTACCACCACGCGGCAGTCCTCTTTGCGCTTGCCTACCAAACGCAGCGCGTTAATAATGCCCGAAAGCACCACGATGGCGGTTCCGTGCTGGTCGTCATGAAACACGGGAATATCAAGCGCTTCAATAAGTCGGCGCTCGATCTCAAAGCAGCGCGGCGCCGAAATATCTTCTAGATTGATGCCACCAAAGGCTGGCGCGATACGAACGACCGTTTCAACTATCTCGTCGACATCCTGCGTGTCAAGGCAAATAGGAACTGCATTCACGCCGCCGAACGCCTTGAACAGTGCCGCTTTGCCCTCCATGACCGGCATAGCCGCCAAAGGCCCGATGTTGCCCAAGCCCAGAACGGCGCTGCCGTCGGTTACCACAGCAACCGTGTTCGCCTTCATGGTGTAGCGATACGCTTCATCTGCGTTTTCGGCTATCTTGCGACACGGCTCCGCCACGCCTGGCGTGTACGCCAACGCTAAATCCTCGCGTGTGGCAATGCTCATTTTCGGCACGGTATCTAACTTTCCACACCACTGACCGTGCAGGCGCAACGACTCTTCACTTATGTTCATGCTCTGCCCTTCTCGAATGCTATCAAACGCCTGCAATTATATATCTCGAGAAGCGGAGTGACACACATCGAGATCAATCTACCTCACACATTTCCAACGACCTAAAAGTCGCTACGTCCTCGGCGCTGCCTGGATAGGCTTCAGTACTTTTTACAGGCCTGACGTGAAGCCCGCCAGTCCCTGAGGAGCATAGATCATCGGGGCTACTTTTTGAGCCATAGCCCCCATAACCCGTATTCAACGTGTATTCAAAAATCCACAGTCTGTTCGATTGACGCGAGCGTGTTTCTGGCGCATCATTATCACTCACAAAACAGAACAAATGTTCCTATGAAATCGCACGTCAGACGAAAGCGAGGGGGGGTGAAACCGTGCGACAGCGCGCCATACTTCATATCGACATGAATGCGTTTTACGCAAGCGTCGAGCAACATAAAAACCCGACCATCCGCAATAAACCCGTCGTTGTCGCGGGCGACCCCGAAAGACGCAATGGCATCATCTTAGCTAAGTCGCGCGAAGCGAAAGCTGCAGGGGTAAAAACTGCCCAGGCCCTTTGGGAAGCAAAGCAGGCATGCCCAAACGTAATCGTTGTGCCGCCCGACTACGCCGCCTACAAAAAGTATTCGCGCCTCGCTCGTTTAATCTACTACGACTACACCAACCAAATAGAGCCGTTCGGCCTTGATGAAGCATGGATAGACATCACCGGTTCACTTCATCTCTTTGGATCACAAGAAGCCATAGCGCAAGAAATTTCGGAACGTGTGAAGTCAGAACTCGGTCTTACGGTAAGTATCGGCAGCAGCTGGAACAAAGTGTTTGCCAAGCTCGGCAGCGACATTGACCCAGGAGACGGCATCGTGTCCATCACGCCCAAGAACTACAAGCGCATCGCCTGGACGTTGCCCGCGAAGAATCTTATCTACGTGGGCGCAGCAACCGCCCACAAGCTCCATTTGTCGGGAATCGAAACCATAGGTGATGTCGCCCACATCTCAGATACGTTCTGTAAAAACCGCTTCGGCGGAACAGGTAAGGTGGGTCGCATGCTTCGTGTATTCGCCCGCGGTGAAGACCCCTCGCCTGTAAAGGTGTTTGACCCCGCCAAGGCAGATGTGGACTACACCATCAAAGGTATCGGCAACGGGCTTACCGCCCCGCATGATTTGGAGTGTGAAGAGGACGTGCGTGCTTTGGTGTGGCTTTTGTCCGAATCGGTTGCTCAACGCATGCGTGAAAGCTGCTTTCGTTGTCGCACGGTTGCCGTTGGAGCACGCTTCGCACGCAACTTATCAGGGTATTCGCGCCAGCTTACGCTGCGCACGCCAACGTGCATCACAAAAGACATAGCCAACTGCGCCATGGAGCTTTTAAGAAACGCGCAGCCTTTGAACAGGGAAAACGCCCTGCGCGCAATTCATGTTCGCGCCACTCATCTTGTTCCCATGACAGAGCCCATACAAGATGACCTTTTTGGCGATACTCAGCGCGTGTTAGAGATGGAGCGCCTTGAATACGCAATTGATAACCTACGCCGTCGCTTCGGAAACAAATGCGTATATCGGATGGTTGAACTGACCGACGACACGATGGCGCACTTAGACATAAAAGAGTCCAACACCGTACATCCCGTGGGTTTTCTGCGCGAATAAATGCCACCAGACAAGAGCGAGCTGAAACCAAATAGAGAGCAGGTTAAAGGTGAAGGGAATAGAAGAGCGGGTAAAACGGTACGTGCTCGTTACTACAAGAACCGACGAAGAGGGCCATGTGCGCCCGTTAGAGGTGCAACTTCGCGGTAAAACCTATGTGATCGACGAAGTACTGCGCGTGCAACGCCGCAATGCCCGACGCGTTGGAGGCGATGGCATTTGCTACACCGTGCGCATGGGTAACACCATCACAGAAATGTATTACGACCACCCTCGCTGGTTTGTGGAAGAGAAGGTGTACACAGAGAGCTGCTAAAGCCACATACCGCGCCGCAGTGTAGCCCTAAATGCGAGCGTGACCCAATGTCGCACGCTTGCGCTTAATTACCTGCACGAATTGACGAGGCTGCTCGACATGAATCCCATGACCGCAGTCGAAACGAGCCAACTCGCAATCTGAAATGAGCCCTAAACACCTTGTTAAATCCTCTTCGCTGAGGGCGGCAAACAAAATTCCATCGTCGGACCACTCGGTTTTGGCCTTCATGAACAAGGTTGGGCAATCTATCTTCGTCAAAATTTCCTCATGCGGTATTCCGCAATGGAAACTATCGTCGTAAAACGTTTCTCCAAAATGCGGGTCGTAGTTGCCCATTCCAACGAACGCAGCCAGAGCACTCTTGGGCCAAAAGGGAACTTTCAGATCTCTTTCCGGATGCCGTTTTAGAAACTTCTTGGCAGATTCAATGCTCTTCGGACGCACTTTTTGGCGCGCATTATCGGGGAAAAAGTTCCACGCATATTGATTCTCGAAGTAGTACAAGACGAAGTTCTCTTCCACTGCGTCTTGCAAGTACTTGTGACACACCGAGGACAAGTCAATGTAATTGAACGTATTGTTCCTGCGCTCTGCCTGGCTGGAGAAAAAGGGTGGATCTTCTAAGATAAGCAGCTCGCAGAGATCCGTCTTTCCTGCGGCATAGGCGGCGATAAGCCCGCCGGAAGAATGTCCCAAGAGCGTGCAGGGCTCACCGACAACGCTCTCAATTAGCCTTACGAGGGCATCCCCTATCGCCACGATGTTATAAAGGGACGGCTCGTGCGGGCTTTTTCCGTGCCCAAAGCAGTCCACCGCGTATATTGAGAAGTCACGGGAAAGGGGCTTAATAACCTTATCGAAGCTACGCGAGTTGGTGCCCTGCGCATGAACGAGCACCAGCGGAGGCTTATTGCTTCCGTAAACAGTGTAGGATAGCTTTGTCTCATTACCGCAAACGCCGCAACATCCCATAGCTGCGATCCTCTCATTCAGAATCGGCCGACATTCTTTCGTTAACCGCACGCGCGTACCGTTCAAGCAGAGCAACGGCATCCTCAACACGTTGAAGCGCAATACCCTGAGACTCATCACCGAGTATAAGAAGCTCGCTTCCCGCATGAAGGCCGAAGATATCGCGTGCTTTCTTAGGAATGACGATCTGCCCTCTCTCGCCCATGCGAACGACTCCGAACAGATGCCTTCCACGGGGCGGAATAGGGTAGCCAACACGGTGTTCGTCATGATGCACCAGCGCATCGAGGCTCACATCGAAGACCTCTGAGAGCTTGCACACGTTGTTCAGATCCGGCATAGCATCTCCCGATTCCCATTTCGCAATGGTCTGTCTCGCAACGCTTACCTTTTGCGCGAGCTCTTCTTGCGTCATGCCTTGTGTTGTCCTAAGCGAGAGAATGTTCTGACCGATCATCCTATTCATACCTCCAAAGCTATTCTATTCCCGCGTTCCGGCGTTCACCAGCATCATAAGGTGGAATAGCAGCCTCTTCAATGTTACGTTGAGGCAACATTGCAACAGTCCTGATCACCAACACCCTCCGACCCTCCCCAAAGCACTCGGTGGTGAACATGGCATAACTTTAATGTCGCCAGTATTCACCGACGTCGACTGATGTCAATCCACCGACGTAACACAAAGCGCTATTGACGATGTAGGTCAGTTACCAAGGTCAGGTAGACGTGCTATCACACGTTTCACTTAAGCGTTCGAGCGGTGAGTATTTCACTCACGTCGGGCGCTTTCGTTGTATTAAAGCACCTGCACGGTAAGCCATCACCTACCGCGGACGCTTTCGTTTTTTGACATCTTTCACTTTCGTAAGCATGCGACAATGCGTCCAACTCAATTGTGGACGCATTGCGTCGAGAATTGGAAAGGAAAGGTAGGAGTTGCGCATATGCCATAAGTTCGTCGAATCGAAGCCTTTGCCATAATCGCGAGTACGGCGAACGGAAAGCTCTTTTACGAGCCCTCGTCCGTATTCAGATCGTTCTTCTCCGCCTTGGGCTTCGACAAGTATAAGGAGGGCCGCCAAAGCAGCAGCCCTCCTGTAAACGAACCCTTGTGGACGTTTCTAGTCGAGGCGCTTTTCAAGCGCGTCGTTAATTACCGTGAGCGCCTTCACACGAGCGTACAGTTTGTCGTCGCTCTCCAACACTGTCCACGGCGCGTGCTTCGTATGCGTAAGACGGAACATGTCATCGACCGCTGCCTTATACTGCGGATACTTATCGCGGTTGCGCCAATCTTCGTCGGTTATCTTCCATTGTTTCGCCGGATCGTTCTGGCGGTCAGTAAAGCGGTTCAGCTGCTCCTCGGGACTTACGTTCACCCAGAACTTCAGCAGCAGCGCACCCCATCGCACCAGCTCCTGCTCGAACTCGTTGATCTCGTCGTAGGCGCGCGCCCATTCGGCGGGGCTTGCAAACCCCTCAACGCGCTCGACCAACACGCGGCCGTACCAGCTGCGGTCATAGATTCCCACATGACCGGCCTTGGGCAGGCGTGTCCAGTAGCGCCACAGATGCGGGTGTAGCAGCTCGGGCTTGGTGGGAGCAGGGCTGGGGAAGATGGTGTAGGCGCGCGCGTCGATAGCCTGCGCCACGCGCTTGATGCTGCCACCCTTACCCGCAGCGTCCCATCCCTCGTACATGAGGATGAGCGGAATGCGCTTGCGGTACATCTCGAGTTCCAGCTTAGCAAAGCGCTTCTGCTGTTCTTTCAGTTCCTCACGATATGTTTCGCGATCGAGCTGAAGCGTGCAGTCAATGTCATCGACGGTGGGTGCGTTTGGCGCCTGCTGGAAGCGCGAAGCATGCGGCGCGCGACAGTGAGCTTCCCGAGCCTCGGCTTCGGCCTGCTCGCGAATAGCCTGCTCCTGCTCGGGCGTGCGGTCAAACAACGACACGTTCTCGAGTGCGCCGGACGAGTTGGCCTGCGCCTTCGCGGCGGCCTTCGCGGCAGCCTCGTCGGGTGCAGCAGCAAGGGCGCTACGCAGCGCGCTTACCAAGGTTTCAGCAATCCGCAAGTTGCAGTCACGCTTATCCTCGCCGTTAAGCAGGTGCCACGGCGCAAACGAGAAGTCGCTACCTTCAAGCAGATTGTCATACAGGCGGTATGCTTGCTCATAATCACCCAACCGCGAAAGCTTGGCTTCGCTGACGCGCCAGCGGGTTGCCGGATCATCATGCAGCTTGGTAATGCGGCGCTTCTGCCCTTCCTTCGTCATATGCACGAAGAACTTCACTATCAGATACCCGTCATCAACCAGCTGCTTCTCGAAATCACCCACTGAAGCAAGGTGATGACGCAGTGCGCGGATAGCCGAACCCTCGTCGTGCTTCTTCCCCTTCTTTGCAGACTGGTCACCGTATTCCTCGTACAACATGTGTTGCATGGCCATCGTGTACCAGCCGCGATCATAAAACGTGATGGTGCCACGCATGCCAAGCGACATCCAAAATTCCTGCATCGAAGGGAAGAACCCGGTCACACCATACTTCGACCCCGCGAACTCGCGGGCTGCTTTCGCGTCGAAATTCTCGGTCACGTGAACGCTTGTTGCGCGCGCATCGAGATTGTACATAAGATCGGAGATGCGGCTACCCTTGCCGGCACCATCCCAACCCTCGAACAGCACCACCAACCCAACACCACGCTCACGTGCCTGCTGCTGCAACACCACAAGCTCTTTCATTAGCTCGTCTTTGCGCGGCTTGTAGGTCTCCTTCGACAGAGGCTCTCGCGAGAAATCAACGGTTTCTAGCATGGCCTTCCCCTTCTCTGAAATGGGTTTTTCACGACTGTTTCATCATAGCATGGAGTAAAGCGCGAAAACTGCGTCAAGATTGAGTAAAGCGTTTGTACTTAATGGGAGAAACACAGCGCCCATGTCCTACAATCATCGAGCCCGTTCGCGTACGCACGGCGCATGCTCGAAAAGCGTGAGGATAAGACAGGAGGTCTCATGCCAACGTACGGAGTTGTCGATATGGGATCGAACACCGTCCGCCTGGTCGTCTACGACGTTGAGGGTGGCGGAAACGATCAAAGACCGCGCTTTCACAGTGTCATCAACGACAAGGTGATGGCTGGGCTTGCTTCCTATGTCGAGAACAAAACCTTCACGCAAGCCGGTGTTGAGCGCGCCTCGAAAGTGCTCTCCGACCATCTCACGCGCGCGGCGTACTTCGGTTGCAAGCGAACAGACGTGTTCGCCACCGCTGTGTTGCGCAACGCTGAAAACGGAGAAGAGGCCGTGCGCGCCATCGAGCGCCGATGCAATACGAACATCACCTTGCTGTCGGGAGCCGACGAGGCAAAACTCGGATTCGTGGGCGCCACCTGCGACTACCGCATTGATGATGGCTTGATTGTCGATATCGGCGGAGGATCAACCGAGATCACCCGCATCGAAGCGGGCAACATCACCCACACGGTAAGCAT
Source organism: Adlercreutzia sp. ZJ138 (assembly GCF_011038935.1). Classification (NCBI taxonomy): domain Bacteria; kingdom Bacillati; phylum Actinomycetota; class Coriobacteriia; order Eggerthellales; family Eggerthellaceae; genus Adlercreutzia; species Adlercreutzia sp. ZJ138. The sequence continues at coordinate 22,960 of NZ_JAAKEA010000021.1, forward strand.
CGGGCAGGGATCGCTTTCGTCCTACGAGCGCTTCGTATCAGGTGTGTTTCCCACACAACAAGAAGCACGCGCTATCGCAAGCGAGTTCGAGCGAAACCTCGACAACATTGCTGACATCGACCGCTTCGCCTGCGACGTTGCGTACGGCGTTGGTGGCAGCGTGCGTGCAACAGCAAAGTTGCTCAGCTTAGGACGACGCCCGAAGGTGTTTGGCATCCTTGATGCAGCGAGCGTTATAGAGCGGTGTCTAACCGACACGAATGCTTTTGCCCACCATGCGGTTCGCGCAGTGCCCGAGCGCATGCACACGGCCGTTCCTGGGTGTATCATCTTAACGACGCTCATGCGGCGCCTTAACATCGGGCGTGTCTGCGTATGTAAGCATGGGCTGCGCGATGGTTACCTACTGACACGGATGATACCGCAAACACGTTGATAGCCAGAGCGAGCGGACATATCAGGACCTAACGGATTTGACGGATCTAACAAAATAGACAAACCCTACGAGCCTATTGAACTTGACGTATTTGACAGACTTGACGGACACGTGCCAACTTGACGAAATTGCCCGGTTGATATCTTAGCATCACGCGCTACACCGAAATACGAAGGTATAATAGAGACGTTCCCAACCGCACTCGAGTCAACCGCCTTTGCAACAACGGTACAGCGCGGTCGGCCGTGCGGAACATGCGTGAAGGAGTGAAGTTCATGGACGACCGCAATGCCGTTTCCCCGAGCAGCTATTTGCAGAATCGCGAGCTCTCATGGCTTGATTTCAACAAGCGCGTGCTCGATCAAGGTGCCGACGAAACCGTTCCCCTGCTCGAACGCCTGAACTTCATTAGTATCTTCTGGAGCAACCTCCAAGAGTTCTTCATGGTGCGTGTCGGTAGTCTCACCGACTTGTCACTGGTAAAAAAGCAGATTCTCGATACGAAATCGGGCATGACTCCTGCTCAGCAGCTCGACGCCATCTACCGCCGCTGCTTCGACCTGTACACCGACCAGGAAACCATCTACGGCAGCGTGCGTGCCCAACTTGCCGAACGGGGAATTCGCCGGCTCCATCACAAGGATCTCAACGACGAACAGCGTAGTTTCTTAAGCAAGTACGCCCACGACAACATTATCCCGTTCTTGTCGCCTCAAATCATCAACTCACGCCACCCCTTCCCTCATCTGGAAAATGGCGCGCTGTATGTTGTGCTGCGTCTTGACGAAGATAACACTTCGAAGAAGGCTGCGAAGAACCACGGAGCGGAAGGCGTCACGCTCGGACTTGTCCCCATGCCGCGTCAATGCCCGCGTGTTATCCAGATTCCCGGCGATGGATTCCAGTACGTGCTGCTGGAGCACGCCATTGAAATGGTGGTCGACGAGGTGTTCAACATGTACTCGGTGAAGCACACGAACATCATCTGCGTCACCCGCAATGCCGACTTGGACGCTTCAGAAGGAACTGACGAGAGCGACTACGATTACCGCGAACACATGAAGCGCATCTTGAAGAAGCGTACGCGCCTAGCGCCCGTGCGTCTTGAAAGCGAGCGCAAGCTCTCCGACACCCTACGCCGCCACCTGCTCGACCGCTTGGGACTTAAGCCCCATCAGGCTTATGCCACCTGCTTGCCGCTCAACATGAGCTACACGTTCGGATTAGCCTCGCGTCTGCCAGAAAACCTGCGCGAAGGCCTGGTAAACAAGCCTTTCAGCCCGCAATGGCCGCCGTGTCTGTCGCGCAAGGAGCGCATCTTAGACCAGGTGTCCAAGCGTGATGTACTGCTGTCTTATCCCTATGAGAGCATGGAGCCCTTCGTGCGGCTGCTGCAAGAAGCTGCAGCCGATCCCGAAGTCATATCGATTAAGATCACGTTATACCGACTCGCAAGCCAATCACAACTCGCCGAAGCACTCATTGCGGCCGCCGAGCGGGGAAAGCAGGTAACGGCGCTCTTCGAACTGCGCGCCCGCTTTGACGAAAACAACAACATCGAATGGTCACAGCGCTTCGAGCAAGCGGGATGCAACGTTATCTACGGATTCCGCGACTACAAAGTACACTCAAAGATCTGCTGCATCACCCGTCGGACGAAAAACGGCCCTCAATCTATCACGCAGCTGGGCACTGGCAACTATAACGAGAAGACAGCGCGCTTGTACACCGACTTCTCCTACATCACCGCCGATGCCGATATCGGTCGTGACGCTGCTGAGTTCTTCCGTAACATGGCACTCGAAAGCACATCGAACAGCTATGAGGTGCTGTGGGTTGCCCCGCTGCAAATCAAGCCGATGATTCTGGCAAACATTGATGAGCAGATGCGCTTAGCTGAAGCCGGAAAACCGTGCGGGCTCTTCTTCAAAACGAACTCGGTCACCGACATCGACATCATGGAGAAAATTGAACAGGCGAGCCGCGCGGGCGTTCCCATCACCATGTTCGTGCGCGGCATCAGCTGTCTGGTACCGGGCGTGGCCGGCCATACCGAAAACGTGCGCGTCGTGTCCATTGTGGGCCGCCTGCTCGAGCATAGCCGCATCTACGGGTTTGGTCCCGCAGACGACATGAGCATCTACCTGTCAAGTGCCGACCTGATGACCCGCAACATGGACAAGCGCATTGAGATCGCTTGGCCGGTGCGCGATGAGTCGCTACGCACCCAGGTCATCGACTACCTGAACACCTGCATGGCTGACACAGCGAAGCTTCGCGAACTGAGAAGTGACCGTACGTACACGCCGCTTCGCTACTTCTTGAAAGACGGCGAGGCGCCCTTTGACGCGCAGGCCGCTATGATCGAACAGGCCTACGATGCCGTCGCTTCTGAGGAAGCAAGAAAAAGCGAGAAGAAGCGCATCAAGAAAGCGCAGAAGCTCGCAAAAGAACAGCAACGGGCTACCGAAGCAGCTGCCGCACAGACACCTGAAACCACCATGTCAGCACAGGACGATGAAGCGGTGACAACAAGCGCATCAACAGCGGAATGTGACGTCACACACGAAGAGTCGCCCGCCATCAAGACAGTCGTGCCCGACGCTATAGAACCGCCTCTTGACACCACGCTTGCCGTTTCGCAGACGATCGTGGGAGCTGCCGCCGATCGAGATGACCCGAGCGCCATCGTCCGTTTCCTCGCCCGTGCTATCGTGCGCCTGAAGAAGCGCCGCTAGGGAAACACTGATTACTTTCGCCAGCACTAAAAGCGGCCCTACAGCGATCATTCTGCTGCAGGGCCGCTTTACTTACGCCCGTACGATGTAAGAGCTGGTCAAGCGTACTTATAACTCGCGCTCGACCACTTCGGCAATAGCTTTCGCATAGCGCTCGGCATCGGCAGCACACGCCGCCTCCACCATCACGCGAACGACCGGCTCGGTACCGGAAGGACGCAACAGCACGCGTCCCGAATCGCCGAGAGCCGCTTGCGCTGCCGCCACCGCAGCCTGCACAACGTCGTTACTATCAGCGGCGTGTTTGTCGGCTACACGCACGTTAATGAGCGTTTGTGGGAAGCGGGTCATCACCTTCGCCGCCTCTGTCACTGACTTGTCACTCCGCTTGACAGCCGCTAGGAACTGGCACGCCGTCATCAGGCCATCACCGGTGGAATTATGCTCGAGCAAGATCATATGCCCCGACTGTTCACCGCCAATGGAATACCCATGCTCTCGCATTTCCTCGAGTACATAGCGGTCGCCCACCTTGGTCTGCACCACGTCGATACCAGCATCGCGCATGGCGTGAACGAACCCCAAGTTGCACATAACGGTGCTTACAGCAGTGTTTCCCGTCAGGCAACCACGTTGTTTCATGTCGAGCGCGCACACCGCTTCAATCACGTCGCCATCGATCACGTCGCCGTCGGGAGTCATGAGCATCACGCGGTCGGCATCGCCGTCGTGCGCAATACCTACATCGGCGCCACTTTCCTTCATCAGCGCGCGCAGTGGCTCCAAGTGGGTTGACCCACACTGTACGTTGATGTCGGTTCCGTCGAAGTCATCGTTAATGACTACAACGTCGGCGCCCAAGCGCCGCAACGCCTCAGCGCTTGTCAGCGACGAGGCACCATGCCCTGTGTCAAGCGCAATGCGCATACCTGCGAAATCGAACCCCTGACTTTCGATACTGCTCACGCAGTGGCTGACATACATGTCGCACGCGCCCTCAACTTCAACAGCAACGCCCAGTTCCGCTCCGCTTGGCATAGCTGCTGGCACGCCGGCGTGTTTTCGCGCTGCGGCACTGCGACCCTCAAGACCACCGGTAGCGATAAACGCTTCGATTTGATCCTCAACGGCGTCGGGCAATTTGAAACCTTGCGCATCGAAGAGCTTGATACCGTTATACTCAGGCGGGTTATGCGAAGCTGAAATAACTACGCCACCAGCAGCAGCGAGCTTACGCACGAGCAACGCCACACCCGGTGTAGGAATTACACCAGCCATAAGCGCAGTGCCGCCGGCGCTCGTTATACCTGCCACAAGTGCCGCTTCAAGCATATCGCCCGACAACCGCGTATCTTTACCCACCACAATAGCCTTACCGAGAAACTCAGCAGCCGCCTGCCCCAAACGGTACGCCATCTCGCAGGTAAGCTCGACGTTTGCCACGCCGCGCACACCATCGGTCCCAAACAGTCGTGCCATGATCGTCCTTTCGTTTTACTTTCCACGATTCACATGCTGCGGCTGCAACCGTACCATCCCCTCGTGAAGGGATATCTCATCGTCTCGCATACGCGAGTTCATCTCGGCCGCAAACTCATCGATGGAGATACCGAAGCGCTCGAGCACCACGAGCAAGTGGTACACCACATCGCCCGCCTCGTAACGCAGGTGGTCGATCGCGGCATCATACGCACTCGAATCGCACGCACCCACCACCTGTACATTGACGTCTTTCGCAGCCAATGCAACTTCGCCAGCTTCTTCCATGAGCTTCTTCAGCACCATGTCGATATCCCCTGTAAGCAGGCGATACGTGTAGCTTTCTTCCCCCGCCGAACGGCGAGCAGATATGGTGTTCGCAAGTACCTCCAACGACGCACCGATCTGGCACGCCTGCGGCGTCTCGCCTTCAGGCACGTAGGTTTTCAAAGTCATGAGTCCCTCTTCGATAGCAGCTAAAGGGGGCGCACGAATCGCACGCCCCCTTTATAAATGGCGGTTCTTTAGTCCTCGGCGTTCGAGGCTTCCTCATCACGCCTGCTCGTTAGACTGAAGCCAAACGAACCTACAGACCCCAAAAGTGCATCGAGCTCTTCAAGGTTGCGCTGATAGGAACGCGGCGGCAACGCCTCACCCAGCATATCCTCGCCCTCGGTGTTGAAGGTTGGCGGCTCATCGCCACCAATGAGGATGGTGTCATCGGGAGAGAACACCATGTCGAGCAGCTGGCTCATGTCGTCATTCGACGCGTTCAGGTCGTCTTCGATGACGTAGGATAGCTCACGCTCGGCCAAGCCCTCTTTCAGCTCTTCGATAGCCTTCACACCAATGCCTTCGATACGCAGCAGGTCTTCCTCGTTGCGGCCCACCAAGTCGGCAACAGTTTCGATGCCGGCCTCGGAGAACTTGTTCGCCCAACGCTGCGACACGCCTAAATCGTCGTAGATATACAGGCGAGCGTCTTCATCGGACAACTTCACGCCACGATGTCCAAACGACGAGCTGAAGTAGCTGCTGAAAACGCCACCAGCACCCAGGTAGCCTTCGCCGTCAAGTGGCCAATCCTGTTGCTGGGGCAGCAGTTCCTCGATATCGCGCAAGTCATCCGGCGCAAAGTCGGGAAGAGAATCACCCGCAACAGGCGACACCGGACGACCCTTGTAGGTAAGACCCGCATTGCGGTAACGGGAAAGACCCGTGCCCGCAGGAATAGGCTTGCCGATGATAACGTTCTCCTTCAAACCGGCCAGCGTGTCTACCTTGCCTTCGATAGCAGCATCGGTGAGCACCTTTGTCGTTTCCTGGAACGACGCGGCCGACAGGAAGGAATCGGTAGCAAGCGACGCCTTCGTAATGCCGAGCAGCAGCGGCTGGCCAATCGGCGGGTTCTTGCCCTCAGCAATAAGCTCGTTGGCCACACGCTCAAACTCGAAGCGGTTCACCTGGCGACCCGGCAGCAGGTCGGAATCGCCCGCATCGGTAACGGCCACCTTGCGCAGCATCTGACGCGCAATAACTTCGATGTGCTTGTCGTTAATGTCAACGCCTTGCGACACATACACGCCCTGCACCTGGCTGACAATGTAGCGCAGCGTGGTGTTCGGGTCGGTTAAGCGTAGCAGGTCGTGCGGGTTCACAGAACCCTTGGTGAGCTGCTGGCCGATGGTGACCTCGCAACCATCTGTCACACCCGGCAGAAGCTGGGTGCGAGCGGACACCACGTACTCGCGGAAGTTACCTTCCTGATCGTGGATAGTGATGGTCTTCGACGTCTTGTCGCCAGACACCTGCAGGGTGCCGGAAATCTCGGCAAGCACCGCCAGGCCCTTGGGCTTGCGGGCCTCAAACAGCTCTTGGACACGCGGCAGACCATGCGTGATGTCCTCACCAGCAACGCCGCCGGTGTGGAATGTACGCATCGTAAGCTGGGTACCCGGCTCACCAATGGACTGTGCGGCGATAATACCTACCGCCGTGCCAATGTTTACCGGACGCGCGGTGGCAAGGTCCCAACCATAGCACTTCTGGCATACACCGTGCTCAGCGTGGCACGTCATGATCGTACGGATAACTACCTGATCAAGACCCGCCTCGTCAATGGCGCGCAACTGATCCATGCTCTCGATGTAGCTGCCGCTCGACAAAATGACTTCGCCACTCGTTGACACGACATCTTCCAGTAGGCAACGGCCGATCAAGTTCTCATCGAGCTCGCCCTTCTCGGTGCGCACCGGATACGGCACGCCATCGGTGGTTCCGCAGTCGATCTCGCGGATGATGACATCTTGCGCCACGTCCACCAGACGACGGGTAAGGTAACCCGAGTCAGCCGTGCGCAGTGCCGTGTCGGCCAAACCCTTACGAGCACCGTGCGTGGAGATGAAGTACTCCAGAACGGACAGACCCTCGCGGAAGTTCGCCTTAATGGGGCGGTCGATGATCTCACCTTTCGGGTCGGACATAAGTCCGCGCATACCGGCAAGCTGACGAATCTGTTTAATGTTGCCTCGAGCACCAGAGAACGCCATCATGTAAATGGGATTGAACTTGTCGAAGTTGTCAGCCATGGCTTCGCCAACCTCTTCGTTGGCTTCATTCCAGATATCAACTACCTGCTTATGGCGTTCCTCGTGGCTCATCAGGCCCATCTCGTAATCCTCGTCGATGGCGGCCACCTTCGCGTCAGCCGCAGCCAGGATCTCTGCCTTGTTCGGCGGCACCGTAGCGTCGTACACCGAAACGGTAACGCCCGCACGCGTGGCGTAATGGAAGCCCGCATCCTTCAAACCGTCCAAGATAGCCGGAATATCGGAGAGCGCATAGCGATTACACACGTCCTCTACCAAACGGCTGATCTCTTTCTTGTTCATCTCATAGTTGAGGAACGGATGCTCGTCGGGCAGCACACTATTGAACGTGATGCGACCGATAGTCGTTTCAATGCGCTCGCCAGCCTTGTGCTCTTCGAACTGGTTGAACGCAGTAGCAACCTTCGTATCGCACGTCAAGCGCACCCAAATCTTCGCCTGCAGGTCAACGTCAGCACGGGCGTCATAAGCATTCAGTGCGTCAGCGAAGTCGATGAACGCGCGACCCTCACCCGGGAAGCCGTCACGAGCAGCCGTGAGGTAGTACAAGCCGATGATCATGTCCTGCGTAGGTACCGTAAGCGGACGGCCATGAGCAGGTGATTTGATGTTGTTAGAGGACAGCATGAGCACGCGGGCCTCGGCCTGAGCCTCGGCACCTAACGGCACATGCACAGCCATCTGGTCGCCGTCGAAGTCGGCGTTAAAAGCGGTACATACCAGCGGGTGCAGCTTGATAGCCTTGCCCTCAACGAGCACGGGCTCAAACGCCTGAATACCCAAGCGGTGCAGGGTAGGTGCGCGGTTTAAGAGCACCGGATGCTCGCGGATAACCTCTTCCAGCACGTCCCACACGTAGCTCGACCCACGGTCAACAGCGCGCTTGGCTGCCTTGATGTTGCCGCAGTGCTCAAGTTCCACCAAACGCTTCATGACAAAGGGCTTGAACAGCTCGAGTGCCATCTGCGAAGGCAGGCCACACTGGTGCAGCTTCAGCTGCGGACCCACAACGATAACCGAACGGCCAGAGTAGTCAACGCGCTTACCCAGCAGGTTCTGGCGGAAGCGGCCCTGCTTGCCCTTCAGCATGTCGGCGATAGACTTCAGCGGACGGTTGCCCGGACCCGTAACAGGACGGCCACGACGGCCGTTATCGAAAAGGCTATCCACCGCTTCCTGCAGCATGCGCTTCTCGTTATTCACGATAATCTCGGGAGCACCCAAGTCGAGCAAACGCTTCAGGCGGTTGTTTCGGTTAATAACGCGACGGTACAGGTCATTAAGATCAGATGTAGCGAAGCGGCCACCGTCGAGCTGCACCATGGGGCGCAGATCGGGCGGGATAACCGGGATCACGTCCAAGATCATGTCGGAAGGCTTGTTGGTTGACTTGCAGAATGCGTCAACCACCTTCAGACGCTTGATAGCCTTAGCGCGTTTCTGACCCTTACCCGTGGCGATGACCTCGCGCAGCTCTTCGGCCGTAGCCTCAAGATCCATGGCATTCAGCAGGTCACGTACGGACTCGGCACCCATGCCACCCGTGAAGTAGTCGCGGTAGTTCGTACGCATCTCGCGATAGAGACCCTCGTCGGGAATAAGCTGCTTCGGCTCGATCTTCATGAAGGTTTCGAACGCCTCCTGACGCACTTCCTTCATCTCGGCGAATTCCTCGTAGATGCCAGCGATTTCCTCGTCAACCTCTTCGGGCGTAAGACGCTCGTCTTCTTCCACCTCGTCAACGAAGTCGTCGTCAGCAGGCACGTAGTCGCTCGACAAACGGCGGGTTTCCTCAACCAGACGATCGCGCTCAGCATCGAGTTCCTCGAGGTCGGCCGCCAGCTCGTCGCGCAGCATCTCCTCGTCTTCCTCGCGGCCTTCTTTGTCGACGCTCGTGATGATGGAGCTGGCGAAGTACAGCACTTTCTCCAGCTCTTTTGGCGGGATATCAAGCAGGTAGCCCAAACGGCTCGGGCTGCCCTTGAAGTACCAGATATGGCTCACTGGAGCCGCAAGCTCAATGTGGCCCATGCGCTCACGGCGCACCTTAGAACGGGTCACCTCAACGCCGCAGCGCTCGCAAACGATGCCGCGGAAGCGGACACGCTTATACTTGCCGCATGCGCACTCCCAGTCCTTGGTGGGACCGAAAATCTTTTCGCAGAACAAGCCATCCTTCTCGGGCTTGAGCGTACGGTAGTTGATAGTCTCGGGCTTTTTTACTTCGCCGTTCGACCAGCTGCGCACGTCCTCGGCGCTGGCGAGCGAGATACGCAGGGCGTCGAAGTTGTTCACGTCGAATTCTGTCATTTATCGCTCCTCCCCTTCACCGATCAGTTCGTTCGTTTCAGTATCATTTCCGCCCATCAGCTCTCCCAGCTCGGCCGCAATGCTGTCAAGCGCGCTTGTCGTGTCGTCGGCCTCAGTTTTGCGGGCGTCTTCGGCCAAAGCATCATAGAGCGCTTGGCTCTCGGCGTCGCTTCCGGTAGACGTATCGTCTACATGAGCCTCGGCGCTGCGGTCGTGACCTTCGAGCACAACGTTCAAGCACAGCGACTTCATTTCCTTCACCAGAACCTTGAAGGACTCGGGTACTTCGGCTGCCGGGATGTTTTCGCCCTTCACGATGGACTCGTAGCTCTTCACGCGCCCCGCCGTGTCGTCGGACTTCACCGTGAGAATCTCCTGCAGCACGTTGGAAGCACCGTATGCGTAGAGCGCCCACACCTCCATCTCGCCGAAGCGCTGACCGCCAAACTGCGCCTTGCCGCCCAGCGGCTGCTGGGTGATCAGACTGTACGGGCCGGTTGAACGGGCGTGGATCTTGTCATCGACCATATGGCCGAGTTTGAGCATGTAGGTTTGACCAACCGTAATAGGCTCACGGAACTTCTCGCCCGTGCGACCGTCATAGAGCCACGTCTTACCCGTGCGGGACAGTTGCGGCACGAACTCATCGCGCGCCATGTCGCCGTACTTCTTGTGGTTCATGTTGATGAGGTTGCGATTAGCCCTTTCAATGGCGTCTGAGATCTCACGCTCGGTGGCGCCGTCGAACACCGGCGTTGCCACGTGAATGGGGCCTTCCACCACTTCGTCAGTCTCTTCCTCATCAGACCAGCCCCACTTCGCGGCCCAGCCCAAGTGGTTCTCGAGCAGCTGACCCACGTTCATACGAGAGGGCACGCCCAGAGGATTCAGAATAACATCAATCGGCGTACCATCGGCAAGGTACGGCATGTCCTCTACCGGTAGCACGCGCGAAATGACGCCCTTGTTGCCATGACGACCGGACAGCTTATCACCCTGTTGCACCTTACGCTTCTGCGCCACGTAGATGCGCACAAGTTCGTTTACACCAGGAGCCAGCTCGTCGCCTGCCTCGCGGGAGAAGCGACTGATGCCGATGACGCGGCCACCACTTCCGTGCGGCACCTTCAGCGAAGTGTCACGTACCTCACGAGCCTTCTCACCGAAAATAGCACGCAGCAGGCGCTCTTCGGCGGTGAGCTCGGTTTCGCCCTTCGGAGTAACCTTGCCCACCAGTACGTCGCCCGGGAATACCTCAGCACCCACGCGGATGATGCCGTCGTTATCCAAGTCGGAAATCATGTCCTCGGAAATATTGGGGATCTCGCGGGTGATTTCCTCGGGGCCGAGCTTCGTATCACGCGCGTCGACCTCGTATTCGGAGATATGGATAGACGTGAGCAGGTCTTCGGCTACCACACGCTCGGACACGATAATGGCGTCCTCGTAGTTGTAGCCTTCCCACGGCATGTAGGCAACCATAAGGTTTTGGCCCAGCGCCAGCTCGCCGCCGTCGCAGGACGGACCATCAGCTAACACGTCACCGGCAGCCACCTCGTCGCCCTTGCGGACGAGCGGCCGATGGTTGATGCATCCGCTCTGATTGGAGCGCTGGAACTTCGGCACCAGGTACTCATCATACTCGCCATCGTTGTTTAAGATGATGATGGTTTGACCATCGACGTAGTCGACCACACCAGAGTTCTGCGCAACCAAGATTTCACCAGAGTCAACCGCAATACGATGCTCAATACCAGTGCCCACAAGCGGAGCGTGCGGACGCAGAAGCGGCACGGCCTGGCGCTGCATGTTCGAACCCATGAGAGCGCGGTTTGCGTCGTCGTGCTCCAAGAATGGGATGAGCGAGGTTGCCACGCTGGTCATCTGACGCGGGGACACGTCCATGTAGTTGACGGCGGAAACCGGCATGTCAGCAGCCTCACCAAACACACCATTGGTGTCGGTGGTTCGGCAGAGCACCTTCACCGACTTCACGAAGTTGCCGTCGTCATCGAAGTGACCAAACTCGCGCGTTTCCGGATGAAACGACGCATTTGCCTGGGCGATGGTGTAACTTTCCTCTTCATCGGCGGTCAGGTAGTCAACTTCATCGGTTACCTTACCGTCGATGACGCGACGATACGGCGTCTCAATGAAGCCGTACGGGTTCACACGAGCGTAGGTTGCAAGCGAGCCGATCAGGCCGATGTTGGGGCCTTCAGGAGTCTCGATGGGGCACATGCGACCATAATGGGAGGTATGCACGTCGCGCACCTCGAAGCCAGCGCGCTCGCGCGACAGACCACCCGGGCCGAGTGCCGACAGGCGGCGCTTATGCGTAATGCCGGCGGCGGGGTTGGACTGGTCCATGAACTGCGACAGCTGGGAGCTGCCGAAGAACTCCTTGATGGCGGCAACAATGGGACGAATGTTCACCAGGCTCTGCGGCGTGATACCCTCAGGCTCCTGCATGCTCATGCGCTCGCGAACCACGCGCTCCATGCGAGACAGTCCGATGCGGAACTGGTTTTGGATCAGCTCACCCACCGTGCGGATGCGGCGGTTGCCAAAGTGGTCAATGTCGTCGGTAGACACACCCTCCTGGCCAGCATGCAACGCAATGATGTAGCGCATGGACGCCACGATGTCCTCATCGGTGAGTGTCGAGGAATCGTGATCGGGGTCAAAACCAAGCTTCTTGTTGATCTTGTAGCGGCCAACCTTCGCCAAATCGTAGCGCTGCGGGTTAAAGAACAGGCCTTCGAGCAACGTACGAGCAGAGTCGATAGTAGGCGGCTCACCGGGACGGAAGCGCTTATACAACTCGATGAGACTCTCGTCTTTCGTGGTGGCGGGGTCGCGGTCAAGCGTGCGCAGTACCATTTCGTCGGCACCCAAAAGCTCGATGATCTCATCGCGAGTTTCAGCCAAGCCAAGCGCGCGCACAAGCAGCGTCGCCGGCTGTTTGCGCTTGCGGTCGATACGTACCGACAAAATGTCTCGCTTGTCAGTTTCAAACTCAAGCCAAGCACCGCGGCTCGGAATAACCTTGGCGTTGTAGATGGTTTTGTCGGATGTCTTGTCGCGCTCGGCAGCGAAGTACACACCCGGGCTGCGAACCAGCTGGGAGACGACCACGCGCTCGGTGCCATTAATAATGAAGGTACCACGGGGAGTCATGAGCGGGAAGTCGCCCACGAACACCTCCTGCTCCTTCATTTCGCCAGTTTCACGATTGATAAAACGGATCTCAACGAAAAGCGGAGCTTGATAACTCACGTCCTTTTCTTTACACTCATCGACCGTGTACTTCGGATCACCGAACTCGTGTCGCCCAAATTCCACGCACATATCCTTCGCGGAATTCTCAATGGGGCTGATGTCCCGGAAGGCCTGCGCAAGGCCTTCGGTCTTGAACCATTCAAAACTGTCAGTTTGAACGGAGATCAAGTTGGGGACATCCATGACGTCGGGAATCTTCGCAAAGCTGCGCCTCTCCCGATACAGGCTGCTGGGAGCTGTTTCCTGAGCTTTCGCCACGGGCTTATCCTCCTTCGAAATAGCGTCGTTTGCCTAAAATGTCATAAACGTAAAAATTATTACCATATTGGAGGCGAAGTCAAGAAAAATTTTTCGATAGTATGGATTTTTACTGTACTTTTAAGCGCCCACCTGGGGTTTTGCAAATATGACTTTTTGGCGTCAGATTCAAATTCAGCATCCCCTCTGCTGATGCATGCGCCAGAAATCGGATCACGTCGAAGCGTAAGTACGTCACACTCTGTCCGAGCGATGATTATGTTCCACCAACGCCCGTATCCCAAAAAAACATGGAGCTCATTATTTTTCATTTATGGCCAGGTATCACGTAGGGTTTCCTAACCCATCGTGTATATCAATGATGCTAACCCAACAAACTTACTTTCGATATCAGCCCGACACACCCATTTCCGATTCCCATTCCAACACATCCGCACCCTTCCAAAAAGAAAACTGGCCAAAAATGGGCGTTAGACGACCGTTTTCTGCACCCAAACCGCCGTCTAACGCCCTTTTGTGTCCACTTTTGCTGATAGAACCGCCGTCAACTCACTCTTTCTGACCACTTTGCTAAGAGAGTGGACAAAAGGAGTGAGTTGACGGCAACAGAGTGCAGAGAATGGCGAATATTTGCCGGTTCTTCAACTTGTTAAAGACCGAACAAATCTTCCTGTCGCTGACGAAACTGACTCGATCGTATCCTCAAACGCTTCCTCAAGCGATGGGCAATCTGGATGGCTACTTTGCGCATTTCGACTGGACTGTCAAGCTGAAGTCTTGTCACCGTAATGATCCTATATCCCATTTCAGTAAGCGCACCTCGTTTCACCGCATCGTGAGCGAGCTGTTTTGATGAAAGATGGAGGTCGGAATCGTATTCCACGACGAGTTTCTCTTTTGGCCAGCACATATCCGCAACATAGTATCGACTGCCCGCAACCAAGCGCGCCCGCGATCCCAAATCGATACGATAGTTCAGCAATGCACCGGCAAACCCAAACCCGCCCTTCGCTTGAGGAAGACAAAGACGCATGGCAAGGTCAATCTCGCGCGGTGACGCAGCGTTCTCCTGTACAAACATAAGTGCTCGTCGCGCTGAGGAAACACCCCGCAAGCCCGCATTCGCGTCGAAGTAATCTCCCAACTCCGATATTGACGTAAGGGGTTTACGCTCAACAAGACCCGTCGAAGCATTTTCGTCAATAGCAAAGCGACTGCAAAGCAAAAACCCCCTTCGTACACATTCAAGGAAAGGAAGCTCCGCTGCAGCTTGCACGAAACAAAGCTCCGGTGAAGCAACGTAAATGCCATGCGCAACAAGGGAAAAAGAACGCTTAGAAAACGCATATCCTGACATGCGAACAACAGCACCCTTGACATGCCTATAATCCTCCTTCCGCGAAACGACGAAAGAGATCGGTTGCTCAAGAAAAGGTATTATCGACATCGCATAACGTACCGATGACGCCACGGGAGCACAATTCTGCAACGCCTCGAATCCAACGGCATCACAGCCACACTCTTGTGCATGAATCCACCATTGAAACGCCGATTCACCCGAAAGAAACAGCCTCATCTCACATCACCAGCCTTCGTTCGTTTTCAAACGCTTAGACTAGCCGACAGGTCCCTTCGAAATGTCTGAGAAACCTTGCTCACTTCTTCGCTTTTCTTACGTAGAACCTGCATCGAACCCACACTAAACTCGCGTTTCACAACGTCGACCTTACAAATCACAAGCACGGCGCCACACACGCGAGCTAACAAATCTCATACCCACACTCCAATCGCACGGATAAAACCGTCACCGTAGATGAGTCGTAACACCAACAATCGGCTGCTAAGATTCCCCTGAAAACAAACTGGCCAAAAATGGGCATTTGACGGCCGTTTTCTGCACCCAAACCGCCGTAAAGTACCCAATTATGGCCAGTTTTACCGCTTAAACCGCCGTCAACTCACTCTTTTTGTCCACTTTGTTCACAAGGTGATCAGAAACGGGTACTTGGCAGCAAATACTTCACCAACAAGCATCATAAAAGCATAACGAGACGCATAACTTTGAATGTATTCACCGGACACCGATCATTACAAACAGCAATACTCAACGCCGCCACGAACACTCATCCACAGCACCGTTGAGCTCTTCATTGATTGTAGGAATCCCGAACAACCTTATTGGCTCTTTGATTCCGTCAAACCTCTCTTACCGAAACAGCTTCTTGATTCTCTGGCCGATCGCCGCAGAAGAACCACCCTCGTCGTCTTATCCAGCTTCTTTGAGAATTCTGACAACTGCATAGTAGTTTCCATATCACAATTCGCTTTGTCATAAGTTGGACACATGTACAGTATTTGCAAAGGTATGTCAATGTTGTTATACAATTACTAACATAAAATATACAATTTTATTGACTGCAGCTTTTGGTCTTTTTACAATGTTACAAATGCGGCTTGCCGAAGGGGATAGCCGCGAGAACTTGCCGCCGCGCATACGGTGCGGTACATGCAAGAGAGGGAAATCTGAGTAGAGGAGGGATAATGTCAAATAAGCCGGAAAATGCTGGTTTGACCAGGCGTTCATTCCTGAAGACAACGGGACTTACCGCCGCAAGCCTTGCACTCGTCGGATGCTCAGGTGATAACCTTGAGGTCGACGAGGATAAGGCAAACGTCGAGAGCGAAGAGACGATTACATACACGTCGTGCTCTTGGAGCTGCTCGTTCTGCCAGTATGCGACCGTCGTCCGCGATGGCCACGTCGTCCGTACCGAGCCTATTCCCGGCCGCTACGAGAAGATGTGCCTTAAGGGCCGCTCACGTCTTGGGCGCACCTACTCCGAGGAGCGCATCAAGTATCCCCTAAAGCGAGCGGGTGAACGTGGCGAAAACAAGTGGGAACGCATCACTTGGGAAGAGGCCATTGACACCATTGTGACGAGGTGGACTGAAACCGCCAAGGAATACGGCCCAAATGCAAACAGCTGGTACACCTGTTCGGGCACCCAGGGTATCATGCACAGCCAGATCGGAATCTGGCGCCGCTTCTTCAACGGCCTGAACTGCACCGTCTGGGACTTAGCCTACGACCAGGCGCAGGGCACCGCGATGATCCATTGTGGCCTGAACTGGGCTGGTTTCAACGAGCCTCAGGATTGGGTTAACTCTACCGCCATCGTAGTCTGGGGTTCTAACCCTGTTGAAGCAAACATCCAATCGTGGAAGTACCTGGCAGACGCCCGTGAAGCAGGCGTTCCGTTGATCACAGTCGACCCGTTGTTCTCCCAGACCGCAGCCCGTTCGGACAAGTGGTTTCACCCCTATCCCGGCACCGACTGTGTGCTTGCACTCGGTATCTCCAAGTGGCTTGTCGACAACAACAAGGTCAACTACGATTTCGTCAAGAACCACAGCACGGCGCCCGTCATCATCAACCCGGCAGATAACAGTTACCTGCGCCTTGCCAATATAGACCCCAAGGCCGACGTTACCGCCGACAACCCGCCCGTTGCCTACGACCTGGCAACCGAATCCTTCCTCCCGGTGAACGAGTGCACTGATCCTGCCCTTTCCGACATCCCCGAGATCGAAGGCATCGGCAAGGTGCGCACCACCTGGGAAGCTTGCATGGAGCACATCAAGGATTACTCGATCGAATACGTCGCCGAGTTTTGCGAGATGGAAGCCGCCGACGTTGTCGAGCTGGCCGAAATCTGCTCTTCCGACACCATGTACCATTACATCAACATGGGCGCTGGTGCTCACACCAACGGCATGCACGCGAACTTCGCCTACTGCTGGATCCCTATGATGACCGGCTGCTTTGGCCACAAGGGCGCAAGCTTTGGTGGCTTCGACCAGTGGTGGGGTCTCTATTTCGGCCCCAATAACGTGCCAACCGATGGCACCGTCGCCCCACACGTGCCCACCATCGTCGCCTGCGACGTTATGCAGTCGGGCAAGTACATGGATGAAGACTGGCCAATCAAGAACGTCTGGATCACCCACGGCAACATCTTGGGATCCAACATCAACTCTAATCGCTGGCTGAAAGAGTTCTTCGAACCCATGGAGTTCATCGTGGTCTGCGACATCGACTTCACCGAGGATGCGCGCTGGGCCGATCTCCTGCTTCCCGCACCTCATATCTTCGAGTACGAGGATGTTGTCACCTACGACACCCTGAAGCAGATCAAGCTGACCGAAAAGGCAATCGACCCCTTGTACGACTGCATGCCCGAGTTCGACCTGGTCAACAAGTTCTGCGAGGCGTTCGGCGCGAATGATTACTGGCCCAACCTTGCCGAGACCGTCGGCATGACCGCTGACGAGTGGTGGCACGAGACCTTCTACGGTGATGAGAATAAGGCCCAGGGCGTTGATGTTGGCATAACCATCGAGAAACTGCGCGAGGAGAAAATCATGCGCTGGTGGCCCGACCCTGAGCCCTACATCGGATACACCGACCTCCAGTTCCTCACCGAAACCGGACGCTGCCAGTTCTACCTCGACCACGCAACCCCACGCGTACTCACCACACCCGATAAGCTCGAGGAGTTCGACGAAGACTTCCAGCGCCTGCCCCGCTACTTCGACAATCCCGAGTCCAGCCGAAACAGCCCGCTGGCAGAGAAGTACCCATTTATTTTCATGTCCTGGCGTAACAACATCCGCGTACACACCAACGGCTACATGCGCCTGTGGTCGCGCGACGTGCGCCCTGAGCCGCTCATTTGGATCAATCCGGATGACGCGACAAAGATCGGCATCAAGAATCACGACTACGTCGAGGTTTACAACGACCGCGGCCACGTGGTTCTGAAGGCGATTCTGTCCGAGGCCATGCGCCCCGGCATCACTGCGTACCCGAAGGGCTATCAGCGCCACGAGTGCAAGGCTGGCTCGTTGACCGAAGTCACCACCGACTACTACGACGCCGCATGTGTAAACAGCTCGTTCTTCGACAACCGCGTCGCCATCCGCCTCTGGGATGGCCAGAACGACCCGGTTAGCGAGACTGAGATCATCGATGCATAAGGGGAGGTTTGAGTGAATATGGCTAAGAAATACGGTATTGTTATCGATACGCAGCGCTGCATTGGATGCTTTTCTTGCTCCGTTTCCTGCAAAGCGCACAACAACATCCCGAACGACGTGTGGTGGCACAAGGTCATCACCGTAGGCGGCGAAGACAACGACACCCCTGCAGGCAAGTACCCCAACCTGAGCATGTCCTATACCCCGTTCCGCTGCATGCACTGCGAAAATCCCGTATGCGTCGAGGCGTGCCCCACCGGAGCAACCTGGAAGGATGAGGAGACCGGCATCGTCATGCAGAACTCCGAGATCTGTATCGGCTGCAAGTCCTGTATTACGGCATGCCCCTACGAGGGCGCTCGCACCTTCCTGGAGAAAGAACCCGAATTCTTGGTCGACTTCCCTGTAGGCGACATCGACGCGCCGAAGCACCTCGTCAACACAGTCGGTAAGTGCACCATGTGCTACAACCGCATCGAGAAGGGCCGCGAACCAGGTTGTGTCGAAGGCTGCACGGCATCCGCCTGCTTCTTCGGAGACCTGAACGATCCTGAGAGCGTGGTCTCCAAGAAGATCGCTTCCCGAGAGTGGTTCCAGCTCCAGCCCGAGGCTGGCACCACCCCGCAAGTGTACTACCTGAAGTAACCTATAGCCTGGGTGCCGCACGGCGCGGCACCCAGGCGCTCACGATGTGTCAACCGTGGGATGGCTTTCGCGCGCTTCACAAGCTTGCCGCCCCACATGGTTCCTAGGAAACACATATGGATGAATTGAACATGGAAGAAAGACTGCCTTATGCTGCCTTTTTCGAGCTGATGGGTCTGTCTTTCTCCTATCCCGACAGGAAGCTCCTCGGCTTGATCCAAACAGGCGAATACAAAGACGCCTACCTCGAGCTGACAGGACTCGTGGGCCTCGATGGGAAAACTATCTCGGATATGACGGCGACGCTCGATAACATGACCCAGCGCGATGCGGAAGAGCTATTCCACGAATTGCGCGTCGAGTACACACGCCTTTTCGTCGGAACCCCTAAACCTCTGGTTTCTCTGTCCGAAGGAGTGTGGCTCGGCCACAAGCGTGGCGACAACGTGGTTCTCGCCATCATCAACGGATCAACCATTGCGGTCGAGAAGTTCATGAAGTCCTGCGGAATCTTCCCCTCGAAAACCAATAGAGAGCCGATAGACACCATCTACACCGAGTGTGAATTCATGCAGTACCTCCTCACCAAGTCCTCTTTCCCTGAGGATTTCGCCCGCACTCCCATCGAAGCCTATGACTACTTTCTGAAGGAGCATATGGCGAAGTGGATCCCAGGGTTTGCGGAGCAGGTGCAAGAGATTACCGAAACGGCATGGTTCGCTTCGCTCGTCCGCACGATGTGCGCTTACGTTGAGCTGCTTGCTTTCAAGTAAAAACAGGTAGCTGAATAAAGAGAAAGGAACGTCCATGATTAAACTGGGTTCCAACCAGTTTTGGCAGACATTGATCGACGAAGCCAAGAAAAAAGAGGTAGCCACCAAAGCAGCCGCCAAGCAGGCTCCCAAACAAGACAAACAAGACAAACAAGACAAACAAGACAAGTGACTGCACGATTGCTCAATTCCTTGAGTATAGGAAAGCATGAGCGCCTGAACTCAAGCCGCAACCTTCAGTCAGTGAGTGCATCAACCTTCGGTAGATTGATACAACAGCCATCAGCGAATGGGAGCGGTGGATATCGACAAACGGGTTAGAGATTATTTCTCCAACCCGTTTTTGATGTCACCAAGAACAACGAACTTGGCCCGAAAGAGAGGTTATTGGAAGTTGCGCCTCGAAAACGCCTTGTGACAGAAGAATTCATCGAACATACGCATGAAATATCCATGTGTTTCTATCAAGTATAATTGACCGCGAAGGGCCTCATTTTTTCATTTATGGCCAGGTATCACGTAGGGTTTCCTAACCCATCGTGTATATCAATGATGCTAACCCAACAAACTTACTTTCGATATCAGCCCGACACACCCATTTCCGATTCCCATTCCAACACATCCGCACCCTTCCAAAAAGAAAACTGGCCAAAAATGGGCGTTAGACGACCGTTTTCTGCACCCAAACCGCCGTCTAACGCCCTTTTGTGTCCACTTTTGCTGATAGAACCGCCGTCAACTCACTCTTTCTGACCACTTTG